>CAZKKD010000084.1:0-12105 GCA_964553265.1 uncultured Planctomycetales bacterium
TGGGGCGCCGGTCCCTCCGTCGGCGGGCCGCGCGGCGGCGCCGTCGCGGGCGGTGCGATCGGGTTGGCCGTCGCCGTTGCCGCTGTCGCTGCCGCTGCCGCTGCCGTTGCCGTTGCCGTTGCCGTTGCCGTTGCCGTTGCCGCCGGCGGGGTCGCGGCCGAGCGCGGCGTCGACGGCGGCCGCATCCTGGTCGGCCCCGGCGCCCGCCCGCGGCCTGGCGTCGACGCGTCCGGCCTCGCGCGTGTCGCCGTAGCCGTCGCCGTCGCCGGTGGCGTCGGAGCCGTCCATGTCGTCGCCGGGGGCCGCGTCCGGGTCGATGGCGGGCTCGGGATCAGGGAGATCGTCCTCGAGCGCCTTTTGGAGATCTTCCTTTTTGGTCCAGTCGCTGCCCATGATGATGGGCAGCCCCAGGCCGTTTTCGCCGCTGTTGCCGATGACGACGACCTTGGCGTTGGTGGAGGAGGCGAGTTCGCGCGTGGCCTCGATCCCCTTCCAGACGAGCAGCCGGGAGGTGATGTTCTCCTGCACCAGCGCCTGGTAGCCGCGGATGCCCTCGGCCTCGATCAGCTTGCGCTTGGCTTCCTGGGCCTCTTTCTTGATGCGGAATTCGTATTCCTGGAAGCGCTGCTCCTCGCGGAGCTTGGCTTCGATGGCCTGGTTGATGAGTTCGGGCAGGCGGATGGAGCGGATGATGACGTCGTCGAACTCGAGATGCTTGCCGCGCACCTTTTCCAGGGCTTCGCGGTAGGCCTCGTCCTGGATGGTGTTGCGGTGGGTGGTGTAGATCTCCTCGGGGCGGTACTTGCCCACGACCTCGCGGATGGAGCTGACGACCGCGGGGGTGACCATCTTGCGCACGTAGTCGGGGCCGATCTTCTGGTGGAGGTAGGGCAGGGTCTCGTGGATCGGCCGGTAGCGGTACGTGACGGTGACGTGGATGGTGAGGCCGTTCTTGGAGAGGACGGCCACCTCGGTCTGCTTCTCCTGGATGCGCGTGTCGTAGACGGTGAATCTGTTGAACGGGTTGACGAAGTGGATCCCCTCGGGATAGGTCTGCGTCAGCACCGTGCCGCCGCCGAAGGTGCGGAAGAGGACGCCGGCTTCGCCGGACTGGACCACGTAGACGATGCGCGGCCAGAGCAGGAGCAGCAGGATCAGCACCAGGAAGAGGCTGATGAGCAGGTGCGTCTGGAACTCGCGCCAGAAGCAGCTCATCCGGAACCGGAAGCGGGCGACGGGGCCGGCGTGTTTCTGCGCGCCCGGGCCGCGTGCGCGCTCGTCTCCGCCGGACGGCGCCCCGTGATTCGAAGCGGTCATGCATCATTCTCCTGGACGAATTGCCCGAACTCCATCTTCAGCACGCGGTCGGCGAGCGGGAACCACCGGTCGTCGTGCGTGATGGCGAGGATGGTCTTCCCCTGCTGTTGCAGGTCGGGAAGAACATGTTCGTAATAGTAGCGGCGGAAGTAGGGGTCCTGGTCGGCGGCCACCTCGTCGAAGAGGCAGATGGGCCGGTCGTCCAGGAGCGCAATCGCCAGCGCGAGCCGCTTGCGCTGGCCGGTGGAGAGATCGGTGCTGGTGAAGCGCCCGTCCTCGTAGCGGGTGACCCGGTCGAGCTCGAAGGTCTGCAGCAGTTCGGCGACGCGGACCGGGTCGACGTCCTTGCCGTAGATGCGGTCGAAGAGATGGAAGTCGGGAAAGATGGCGTTGAAGTGCTGGCGGTAGAACCAGCGGTTCGCGTCGGTCACCCGTGCGCCGTTGAAGAGGACCCGCCCCTCCACGGGCGCGTAGAGGCCGGCGAGCAGCTTCATGAGCGTCGACTTGCCGCTGCCGTTGCCGCCGACGATGTAGACGAGTTCGCCCCGTTCAAGCGCCAGCTCGAGCGGTCCGAGGCGGAAGCGGTGCTCGTCGCCGTTGGCGTGGTAGCTGAAGGAGACGCCCTCCAGCCGGATGGAGGCGAAGGGGCCGGTCTTCCGGAGGAGCGCCACCTCGGGGCCGTCGGGTTCGGGGGCGTCGGGGAGGTCCATGCGCTCGAGCAGGTTGTTGACGTTGGCGCAGGCGACGCTGCACTGGGCGTGGAAGGGCATCATCGCCACCGTCTCGCTGACCGGCGCGAGCAGGAAGAGAACGGCGGCGACGATCTTGGTGGTGGTCTCCTCGTCGAGGTCGGCGAGCGACGGCAGCAGGAAGACGACCGCCGCGATGATGCACATGTAGACGGTCTTGGCGAAGAGGTTGAGATCATTGAGCGTATGCTGGGCGGTGACCTTCGCGTTGCTGGTCTCTTCCGCCTGGGGGACGAGGTGATTGCCGTGCAGGTCCTCGCCGAGGCCGCGGTCCATCTTCACCTGGACGAAGCCGTCGATCATGTCCTTGAGCACCTGGAAGAAACGATCCTCCAGCTCCACGCCCCGCCGGAGGAGCCCCTCGACCTGCTTCATGCGCCGCAGGTAGACGAGCACGCCCAGGAGCAGCATGATCGCCACCATCGCCATCGCCATGCGCGAGAGCACGGTGAGGTAGACCGCCACGAAGAGGAGCATCACCGAGCTCGCCAGGCCGCTGATGATGAAGGGCATGGACTTCAGGATCTCGGTGCAGTCGCGCGAGAGGCGGGTGAGGATGTCGGTCTTCGACATCTGCTCGAAGCGGCGGAGCTCGCAGTAGCGCAGCTTGTCGGCGACGTCGGTCCGCAGATCGCAGATCGACGACTCGGTCAGCGCGCAGGCGCGCCGGAGGCTGTAGCGCTTGAACCAGAGAAACCCGAGGAGCACCACCACGAACATGAGGAAATAGCGGATGGCGCTCTTCTCGCCGTGGGTGGAGGCGTTGATGACCGCCAGCACCGCGCCCTCGGCGATGCCGGCGACCCCGGCGGCGGCGAGGATGCGGGTGATGCTGTCGTAGCGGCCCTCGGCGGTTTCGCTCCGCGTGCGCAGGAGGCCGAGGTAGTTGATCTGCGGCAGCGACGGCATGGGCTACTCCCGTCCCGCCGGGGCCGTGGCGGCGCTCCGCAGCGGACAGACGAACTGCGCCAGCCGGGCGAGGGCGTCCTTCACCTCGGCCGGGGCGCGGGCGACCGACGCGTCGAAGACGCTGCCGCCCTCGTTGATCGCGTTCTGCACGGCGGCGGACTCGCGGATCGGGAAGGGCAGGAGCAGGTCGGCGTAGTTCTCCGCAAGCTCCGACTCCGCGTCGCGGGTGGCCGAGCGCGCCGGCGCCTGGCGGTTGAGGAGGACGCGGCAGTCGGGCGCGGAGGCGCCGAACTCGTCGCAGGCGTCGCGGATGTCCGCGAGGGTGAGGTCGATGGACTCCAGCGACCAGATGTCCGGCAGCGTCGGCAGGATGACGAGATCGCTGGTGAGGTAGGCGCTGGTGATGAGGTCGCCGAAGGTGGGCGGCACGTCGAAGAGGATGAGGTCGTAGGCGTCGAGCCCCGCCATGCGGTCGCGCAGAAGGCCGGTGGGGTCGGCCCGGGCGAGCTCGCGGTGGAGCCGGCGGGCCTTCCCCTTGCACGCCACGAGGTCGAGCCCCTCGACGGTGGTGCGCGTCACCGCGTCGGCGAAGCGGAGGTCCGGGGTGGCGTAGACCTCCAGCACCGTCAGGAGCGCGTCGTAGTCGGCGTCCCCGGGCAGCAGGAGGTTGGTGGCGCAGGCCTGGGGGTCGAGGTCGACGAGGAGGCACCGGCAGCCGCGGGCCGCAAGCCAGGCCGCGACATGCGTGGTGAGGAAGCTCTTGCCGACGCCGCCCTTCTCGATGCCGATGGTCACCACCCGGCGGGTGAAGGCCTGCCCCCGGTTGGCCAGGAGCCGGCGGACCGTGTCCACCGGCACGCGGCGCGCGCCACGGCCGGCGGAGCCCCGGCGCAGCCGCAGCGCCGGGTCGCGGCGGAGCTCGTCCCGCAGCGCGTCCATCGGAACGCCCAGAAACTGCGCGGTTTCCTGCAGCGATGGCATGCCGGTCCGTCTCCCCCTGAGGCCGCGACAACGCGCCCGGTCGGCCGTACGGTATCGGGCCGCCGCCGGCAACTGCCGGCGCGGCCGCACGATGCCGTGGCCGAAGCGGGCCGCATCCTAGCAGAGTCGCGCCGACTTTTGCAAACCTTTCCCGCTGTTTCTCCACTTCGCATCCCGATTTCTCCCGCAGGCATGCGCACGTTCGAAACGCGGCGCCGGGGCTTCGCGGCCTCGGCGGAGGATTGCAGCGACGGCAGGCGGCGCCGTTGCGCCGGCCGGTGCAATTCCAACCCCCCGGAGGACAGGCGGTTGGGAGAACGACAGTCAAATCTTAACGGTACGATTATGCATAAACTGTTCGAAAGCGGGGTGTTGAGGCGCGTTTCCGCTTGACGGTCGGTTGTGGCTGCCGCATGATGGGGGGGGAAGTGAGGGGCAGTGCGGGACACTGTTCATGTTGCCGGCCGCGCTGGCGGCGTTACGGTACGCGTACCCAACTTGAGGAGGACCGAACAGATGGCGCAGGCCAAGGAAGATGTGGAAACGACGGCGGTGGAGTGTGTAGTCGACGGCTGCGACGGCTCGAAACTCTGCCACGCGATGGGCGCCGTGCACAGCTACATGTGGGGCGGCGCGGTGGCGAGCATCATCCCGGTGCCGGGCCTCGACATGGCGGCGGTCGCGGCGGTGGAGCTGAAGATGGTCCACAGCCTGAGCAAGATCTACGGCATCCCGTTCCGCCAGGACCTGGGCAAGAGCATCATCGCGTCGCTCATCGGCGGCGTGGGATCGATCAGCCTCGCGCGCGGCGGGCTGGTGAGCCTGGCGAAGAGCGTGCCGGTGGTCGGCGGCATCCTCGGCGCGCTGGTGATGCCGGGCATGGCCGCGGCGCTGACCTATGCGGTCGGCCGGGTCTTCATCCAGCACTTCGAGAGCGGCGGCACCTTCCTCGACATGGACCCGCAGGAGGTGAAGACCTACTTCGCCCAGCAGTTCGAAGAGGGCAAGCTTGTCGTCAAGAAGGCGACCGGCGGCGCCAAGTAACACGCACCACACCACCGCGCCCCCGGCGCGGATGCGACGACTGCGGGGGGCCGGGCGTTGGGCAAGCGTCCGGCCCCTTCTTTGATCCCCGACCCCGCCAGACCCGGGAGACCCAGCCATGCGCAAGCGGCGGCCCCAGAACCGGCGCGAATCCGTCACCCCCGACGCGCCCGCCTCCACGCCGAGCCCGGCGAAGCCCGATGCGACCGACGCCGCGACGGAGGCGCCCACGCGTTCGCCGGCCCGGTCCGCCAGTTCGGCCGGGTCCGCAAAGTCGACCCGCTCCGCCAGATCTGCAACATCCGGCAAGTCCGCCAAGTCCGCCAAGTCCGCCAAGTCGACCGGCTCCGCCAGGCCGGCGGGTTCGGCAACATCCGGCAAGCCCGCCACGTCCGCGAACTCTGCCGCGCCTGCGCAGGCGGGGGCGTCCGCGGCGTCGGCCGGCGGGAAGGCGCCGGCGGCGAAGCCGTCCGCGGCGGATGGGGCCGACCGGGACGCGGGCCGGCGCGCGGCGGATGCGGACCCGCGCCCGGAGGCGGAAGCGACGGCGGTCGGGGACGAGCCGTATGCGGGCGCGTCGCCGCGGCGGCGGCGGGCGGAGGACCTGGTGCAGGGGCACGCGGTGATGAGCGCGGCGGCGGGGTTCATCCCGGCGCCGGGCATCGACATGCTCGTTCTCGGGGGCCTGCAGGTGAAGCAGATCCGCGAGCTCTGCTGTCTCTACGGGGTGCCGTTCCGGGCGCGCTGGGCCCAGAGCGTGCTGGCGGGGCTCCTGAGCGGGGTGCTGCCGGTGGGCGCGGGGCTGGGGCTGGGGAGCCTGGGCAAGGTGCTGCCGGGGGTGGGGCCGTGGCTCGGCTTTGCGGCGGCGCCGGGGGCGGCGGCGGCGCTGACGATGGCGGTGGGGCGCCTCTGCATCCAGCATTTCGAGCGCGGCGGCGGGCTGGACGACCTCGACCCCGGCGACCACGCCGAGCGCTTCCGCGGCCTCTACGACCGCGCCCGCCGCGACGCCGGCGAGTGACGCCCTGGGCGCCGCCCCGCCCGCCACCGCATCCGCGCCGGCACCCGGGCGACCCGTGCGCCGGCAGCGGCCAACCGCAATTCCCGGCAAGGCGCCTGCAAAACGGAAATTGAGTAGAAAAGTATTGCCTTCCCGGGATTCCCGTGGAGCCGGACATCGACCTCAGCAAGTCGCCAAGACAGCTGTTCACGGAGATCTATACTGCCGAGCAGCCTGTCCAATCGGTGGAACGGAACCATATGCTTATGCGATCCCTGCCCCTGATCGGGGTTCTCCTGCTCGCGGCCGGATGCACCACTGCACGGATTGACAGCGTCCACAGTTTGCAGGTCGAGCTCTGGAGCACAGCAGAGGAAGCTGGCCGCGGTATCTTCTACGAAGATGGAAAGATCCTGGTGTACGCTTTGGAACGAAAATGGATTAGTGCGCCTCCTCTTCAATGCGAGATGGAGCTTAGCGCTGAAGAGCAGGCCATGCTGGAGAAGGCGGCCTTGAGTGTCCGTTGGCATGACCTTGACGATGAGTATTTGAATTCCAGGATAGCGGATGGATACTACTACGTCTTCACGATATACAGTCCGCGTGCGGGTCTGTTCCCATCGAAGGAGATCCTAACACAGGAGCGCCTCGTTCACGAACTTTTGCCGCTTGCAGAGGCTTTCGATTCGTTGTTGCCGGACGCGTGCAAATTTCGCTACAGGGAGGCAATCACGGGGTCAGGAGCCGGGCCTGTGTTTCCGGCGGAGGAGGCCCCGCTGGGCGTCGTCTTCCCCGAAGAGTGAGGGCTGACGGAAGAAGTTCCGGGGACATCTGTCAGTAGAGCCGGGCCGACACGGCGAAGCTGTCGGCCGAAGCGTACCAGGCCGGCGGGGTCGACAGCTTCGCCGCTGTGAAGCGAATGCCACGGAAGCTGCTTCAGGAATCCGGATCATCGTGCTGCTGTTCGTGCTCGTGGCACACGGTATCGTCGCGATACGGCTCCGTGACGGACACAACCTCTGGTTCGTGCGCGAAGCATAGAAGCTGTTCGTGTGAACCCGCAGCGGGTGCACAGCCGGAGAGGGGACTGGAACGGGTGCGTAAGGCCCCCGCCCGCCGGCCCGGACGGCGGCGGGCAACCCGCCCGCCGCCATCGGGCGGCCTGTCGAGGTCCGGTCCTTCCTGCGGACACGGGGCCCCGCGGTATCGGCAGCTTGGGACGCGTCCTCAGTTGTCGGCGCCCTTCGGTGCGTGACCGACGATGGCGCAGCGCCAGCCCGTGGGCGTCCAGTTGTTCACCTGGGGCGGATTGATCATGCGCGCGGTGGTGCGGCTCATCGTTTCGTTGTAAAGGCTGCAGCCGCCGCGCATCACCTTGTACTCGCCGGATTCGGGGCCGGCCGGGTTCTTGTCGGGCGCGGTCTGGTAGTATTCGTGCGCGTACCAGTCGTCGACCCATTCCCAGACGTTGCCGGCCATGTCCATGACGCCGTACGGGCTGGCGCCTTCCGGATGGCTGCCCACGGGGCGGAAGCCGGGCGTGAACCGGTGCAGCGTGAGCTCCATGCTGACGCACGTTTCCGGGGCCCAGTCGTTGCCCCAGGGGTAGGTGCGCCCGTCGGCGCCGCGGGCGGCCTTCTCCCACTGCGCCTCGGTCGGCAGCGCCGCGCCGGCCCATCGGGCGTAGGCATCCGCGTCGTACCAGTTTGCCTGCACCGCGTGCTTGTCCTCGTCGCCTGCGGGCGCGGCATGCATGTTCTGGCCCCAGGTCGGCTTGAACTCCTTGCCCGTGGCTTCGCAGACTTTCCTGTACTGCTCCACCGTCACCGGGAACTTGTAGATCCAGTAGCCGTCGAGGTGGATCGTCTTCTGCGGACCCTCGTCGCTGCCGGCCACCTCCGTCTCGCTGCCGCGGAGGAACGCGCCCGCCGGGATCCAGATCATCTCCGCGCCGTCGATCTCGTTGACGGCCGTGTTCGGGCCGGTCACCCGGATCTTCGGTTCGACCGTCTTGTCGTCCTCTTCCACGGCCGTCTCGGCGGCCTTCTCGACGACCGGCACCTTGCGCGCGGCGAGGGTCTGGACGGGCAGGTCGAGGGTCTTCGGCGTCAGGTCCATTTTCTGCGGCGCGCCGACGAGGGTGATCTTGAGGAAGTTCTTGTCCACCACCGGCTGGATGTGGACCGACGCCCAGCCGCCGGGGGGGGTGGCGAGCACGGCCGCCAGGCCGTCGCCACGGTCGAGCATGATCTCCAGTTCGCCCCCGACCTCCGGGTCGACCGGAAGCTTCACCTCCTCGGCGTCGGAGACGGCGATCACGGTGTCGAACTGTTCGCTCATGGCGTCGAGCCCGGGCAGGCGCTCGCCCACCTGGACGCCGCGGATGCCGCCGGGGACGGCGTACTGCAGGTCCAGCACCTGCTTGATGCCGCCGCCCTGGACGATCAGCTTCGATCGCTTCGGATGCCTACCGCCGCAAACCCCGGAACGCGGACGGTGCGTCCCTGGCGGTGCTTCTGCAGATGCGCTTCGGCGGGGCAGGGGGGCAGGCGTCCTTCGAGTACGATCCGGAGACCGACCGGTTGGTGGCGGTGCTCCCCGACGCGGAGCAGGCCGCGCTGGTGAAGCTGCTGCAGCGCATCGGCAAGGCCCAGGCCGGACTGACGAAAGCGCGTGACGGGCTCCTCGCGAATGAAGCCGACGCCGCGACGCCGGCCTGGGAGACGGCCATCCGCGAGCGGCTCCGGCAGCCCATCGACCTGGAGGTGAACGGAACGCCGCTGGGGGACGTGCTCGGCATCCTGCACAAACGCGCGGGGGTGAACGTTGTCCTGGACCCGACGGTGGACGCGCAGACGCCGCCGACCCTGGCGGTCGAGGCGATGCCGGCCCATCGCGTCTGCGGCTGGATCTGCCGGCTGACGAACCTGCCCGACCCGTCCATTCGCGACGGCGCGGTGTACTTTGGCCGGGACGACGGCGGCGCGGCCTGTCTGCGGCTCTACAAGATCCGGAAAGCGCTTGCCGCGGACCGGGACCTGCTGGCGCGCATCCGGGAGACGGTCGCGCCGGAGAGCTGGGACGGCCCCATGCCGCGCTGGCGCGCTGGGACAGCCTTCTCCTGGTGGTGCAGACCCCGCCGGTGCACCGCCGGCTTGCCGACTTTCTGGCGATCACCAGGCGCTGAGGCCCGCGCGTCCGCATTGCAGCCGTTTGGCCCGGGAGCCGCCGGTTTTCAAGCCTTCCTCTCCGGTGGCGCGGATGACGGCGCCCTGTTTCCGTGTTGGATTTCCCCCATCGGCCGGCGCTTGTTTGTTGACAACCTGCGCACAGTCGGGGATTTCCGGCAGATATGGAGGAAATCGTGTTGACAACCCGTAGTGCGGGGATAGTCTGGTGCCGATGGGTTCTGGTGCCGATGGGTGAGGTGGTGTATTTGCGGAAATGCTACCGAATGTGTGCAAGCCAAGGGGAACAGCATGTCTTCAGCATGGTTTCGGGGGGTGCGTCTCTTCATTGTGGTGGGGCTGGTCCTGGTCTGCGGGCGCGGAGCGCTGGTGGCCGCGGAGGACGACGACCTCGGGGTCCCGCCGCAGTCGTGGCTCCTGGAGACCGGGGTCGACGCTGTGCATCTCTTTGACAGCGACATCGACGACTCGGACAGCGAGGTGTCGGTCGACCGGGTGGCCGTCAACTCCTGCCTCACCTACGCGCCGGAGCGCCGGCAGGCCTTCCGTCTCAACCTGGGCTACGAGCATCACGACTACCACTTCACGGAGCTGGCCGGCCGCGACAACCCCTGGGACGGCGTGCAGAAGCTTTCCGTCGACGTGCCGATCCGCCTGGGGCTGACCGAACAGTGGAGCCTCTTCGCCGTCCCGTCGGTGGAGTTCACCGCCGAAGAGGGGGCGGACTGGGAAGACGCCGCGACGGTCGGCGGGATGCTGGGCTTCGTCTACCGCGTCAACGACCGCTTCCGCATCGGCCCCGCCGTGGTGGCCGGCAGCGAGATCGAGGACGACGCCACGGTGATGCCGGGCCTCATCGTGGACTGGCAGATCAACGACCGCCTGCGCTTCCGCACCGGCGGCGCACCGCAGGGCGCCCTGGCGCCCGGGGCGAACCTGACCTGGACCTGGACCGAGAAGACGCGCTTCGTCCTCGCCGCCGGCCGTGAGAAGCTCCGCTTCCGCCTCGACGACAACGGCGTGGCGCGCAACGGCGTGGGCGAGGACATGGGCTATCCCCTCTCGCTCGGCGTGACCCACCGGCTCGGCGAGCACGCCAGCCTGGCGGTGATGGGCGGCGCGAAGTTCGGCGGCGAACTCACCCTGGAGGAGGCCGACGGCGACAGGATCGTCGAGAAGGATTACGACCCGCAGCCGTTCGTCGGGATCAGCCTGCAGGTCTCCTTCTGACCGCAGCCGATCCGCACCGGAGCACCACCACAGCGCCTTCCCGCGCCGATGCCGGGAAGGCGTTTTTCGTTGCTTGCCCGGACGATCGGAACGCTCATGCGGTTGCGGGCGGCGAGGCGGGTGCAGTCTCGTTCGCGGGGAGGCGTCAGGAGGCCGGGCGGTCCTCGCCCGGGGGGGCGGCGGCGGGCGCATCGGTGTCCGCTTCGGCGGCGGCGACGCCGGCGCCGGGGGTGGGGGCGGCGGCGGCCGCATCGCCGGCGCGTTCGCGACGGCCGCGGCGGAAGTGGAGCCAGCCCAACAGCAGCGCCCCGCCCAGGATGACGCCTCCGCCGATCAGCTTCTGCGCGCCCGGCAGCTCGTCGCGGAACAGATACGCCAGCGGAATCACCGCCAGCGGCTGGACCGTGATGACCAGGCTCGACCGCGAGAGCGGCCAGTACTTGAAGCTCCAGAAGGTGCAGAGGAACCCGAGCGTCGGCCCGAGGAGCGCCCCGCCCAGCGTCGCGGCCCAGTGCCCGCCATCGGCGGCCTCGAACCGGAGCCCGGTGGTCGCGAACGCGAAGACCAGGAGCATCCCCAGCGCCACCGCCGAGCGGTAGGCGATCATCACCTCCGGTGCGACGCGCGTCACCCGCGCCTTGGCCACCGCCATGCAGGCCGCCCCCGAGAGCGTGCTGAGGACGGTGAGGACCACCCCGACGGCGACGAGGTCCCACTCCCCGTAGACGCAGATCGCGCCGCCGACCACCATCAGCGCCATCGGCGCCAGCTCCGCCGGCCGGATGCGCTCGCCGAGAAAGAAGACCCCGAGGAGGATGGCGAAGGCGGGATTGAACCGCCACAGGAACGAGGCGAACGCGGGGCTGAGGTAGTCGAGCCCCGCCCAGCCGCAGATCTGCCCGAGCCCGTTGAAGAAGCCGATCCAGAGCACCGCCTTCCAGAGCCCGCCGGGGACGCGGAGCTCGCGCAGGCGCCCCCGCAGGGCGACGATGCCGACCGCGTAGGCCGTCGAGGCCGCCATCCAGAGGACGCAGAAGGTCTGCGGACCGAAGCCGGTGACGCCGTGCTTGGCGGTGAGGAAGTTGGTGGCCGTCAGCCCCATGCCGGCGAAGGCGAGCGCGAAGCCGAGGAGCCCCGCGCGGGGGTGGGCCGGTCCGTCTCCGGGGGTGTCCATGGCGTGTCCGACGCGGGCGGGGCCGTCAGGCCGGCTTGACCGCGTACTCCTTGTCGATGAGGTCGAGCAGGTCCCAGAAGTTGTGGATGATGTGGTCGGGCGGGAACTCGCTCGCGTTGTCGAGGTGCTTGCCGCTGCGGCGCGACTGCACGGTGATCATGCCGATCTTGTGCGGCACGTCGACGTCGGCGGCCGGGTTGTCGCCGACGTACATGGCGCGCTCGGGCAGCGTCTTCAGCATCGCGCAGGCGCGGAGGAAGATCTTCGGGTTCGACTTGGCGATGCCGATGGAGTCGGTGATGAAGATCGCCTGGGTGTTGATGAGCTCGTGCAGCCCGAGGCGGACCACCTTCTCGGCCTGCTTGATGCCCACCCCGGCGGTGCTGATGCCGAGCCTCACGCCCCGCTCGCGGCGGATGCGCCGGACCTCGCTGCCGTCCTCGTAGGGCCTGAGGTCGTTGAACTTCGTGCTGTGGGCGCCGAGCCCTCCGGCGCCGGCCACGCATCGCGGCC
>CAZKKD010000085.1:0-11975 GCA_964553265.1 uncultured Planctomycetales bacterium
CCAGGGGCGCCGCCCGGCGCGGGCGCGGGAGTGCCGGCTGGTGAGCCGCCTCACCCGCGACGGCAAGATGCTCACGAAGATGACCTGCGCGGTGGAGAATCCCGAGGCGCAGCAGTTCCTGGAGGTGCGCCTGCCGGCCGGCGCGCGGGTATGGAGCACCTTCGCCGGCGGCAAGCCCATCAAGCCGGTGGCCGACCCGTCGGGCCAGGGGCGGCTCCTGGTGCCGCTGACCGGCTTTCACATCCGGGGCGACCGCTTCGCCCTCGAGATCGCCTACGCGCAGCCGATCGACCCCGGCCGCGGGCTGAGCGCGCTGGACCTGACCGCGCCCGAGCTTCGCGACCCCGCCCGCGCCGGGACGGACGCGGGGCGCATGCAGACCGAACGGCTGGCCTGGGAGGTGCACCTGCCGCCGGAGGTGGAGCTCCTGCACCACGACGGGAACCTGCAACTGGTCGAGGGCGGCGACCCGCGCGCGTCGAAGCTGCTCCAGTTCCTGGTCGAGTTGCTGCGCGCGGTCTGGGCGCTCCTGCTGCTGGCGCTCACGCTCCTCTTGCGGCTGCTGGTCCTGCTCGTCCAGGCGGCGCTCGTCCTTGGCGCCATCGCGCTGGCCGGCTGGGGTCTCTGGCGGCTGGCCCGGCGCCTCCGCGACCACGCCGGCCCGACCCCGCGGCCGGCCCGGCGCCTCGCGACCTACGGCGGCGGCGCCCTCGTGGTGCTGATCCTGCTCGGGCTCATGTCGCCGGGGCTGCAACGGGCGCGCGAGCAGGCCGACCGCACGCTTTCCTTCAACAATCTGAAGCAGATCGGCACCGGGATCCAGCTCTTCAAGATGCGGCACAACCGCGCGCCGTCCTCCTTCGCGGAGCTCTACGGCGGCGGCGACGGCGAGATCCCGGACCGGCGCGTCTTCGCCCCGCCCGGGACGGGCGAATACGTCTACCTCGGCCCCGACGCGGCCGCGCGCGACGAGCCCGGCGTCGTCCTCGCCTACGAGCGCATCCCCGGCCGCGACCGGGTGGGCGTCCTCTACAACGACGGGCACGTCGCCACCGAGACGCGCGAGAGCCTGCTCGAGACCCTCGCCCGCAACGAGCAGTACGACGCCGCCGAACGCCTGGCCGCCGATGTGCGCGAAGGCGAAGAGAAGGGCCTCCTGGCCGGTGCGTTCGCCGAAGAGCACGAGGTAAGCTCGTTCGACGAAGAACGCCGCAAGCTGCGCGCCGCCAACGCCGAGGCGCTCGAAGCCCTGGAACGCCGGCGGGAAGAACTCTCTTCCACCGTATATCCGGATGACTGGTCACCCGTCATCGCCCAAAGCAGAACGTCTGTGCACTATGGCGGCGGAGCGCGGCGCGCCAGCGGGGACGAGAAGGCCCAGCGGGACGCCGACATGCAGCGCATCCAGTCCGAAGCGCAGGCGACCCGCGAGCGGCAGCTCGCCTACCTCGCCCGCGAACAGGAGCGCCTGCAGAAGGCGGCCGAGGCCCGCACCGCCCAGCGCCGCGACGAGCGCGCCAACATCGCCGACTGGCTGCAGGAACAGACCAAGGCACTGCAACCCGAGGAACCCTTCAACACCCCGAAGGGAAAGGCGCGGCTGCTCACCGAGGATGTCGAGGACGCGAGCGCGTGGCGCGATGCGGAGGGCGGCCGGTCGACCCTCACCCTGCCCCTCGAAACAGAGGAAACGAAAGCGGCCCCGCCGCCCCAGTCCGGCGAACGCGTGCAGAACGAGTTCGACCGCCTCCAGCGCGAACTGACCCGCAACCGCCGCGGCGCCGCCGACCCCCGCGAGGAGGAGAGCCGCCTCCGCGTCGGCAAGGCCGGCGCAGCGAAGAAGCCCCGTCCTCCCCGCCGCAAAGGCGATGACTTCGTCTTCGCCCGTCCGGAGATCGACGACAGCGAGGTCCTGGACGAGGTGGCGGCAGGACAGGTCGATGTCGTAACGGAGGACAGCTACCGGGTTCACGGGGGACAAGGGAAACGGGCGGCCCTGCCGAAGACACCGCCCGCCGACCGTGGCGATGTGTTCGGGGACAAGCGCAAGGAAGCCGCCCGACCGGCTCGGGATGTGACAACGGAACCCGAAGCGGCCGAAGTGCAGAGACAGCAGGACCGCATCGCCACACTGGAAGAACAGCGAAAGCGGATGAATGCGGCTGAGGGCGGGGACGCCGATGCGCTCAAGCGACTGCACAAGCGGGGCGGAGTGAAGCTCGGCGGCGAAGGCCGCGTGAAGGTGGAGCGCCGCCCGGCCGACGCCCCTGCCGCCGCCGCCGGACCCGCACCCGACACCGGCGGCCCCTGGACGGAGGACGACGATGACGACGACGGCGGGGACGCGGCGGCCGCGGGCGCGGGCGAAAAGGACGAGGCATGGGCCCTGGACGTGAACGCGCCGAAGGAGATGACGGTCCGGCCCGCGACGGAGCGACCCACCCCGGCCGCCGGACCCGGCGCCGTCCGGTCCGGCTTCCGCGGCGGGTTCGGGCGGGTCGCGACCGCGACGACGGCGGGGGCGCTGCCGATTGCCATCGACGTGCCGGTGGGCGGCCGGCCGCTCCGCTTCGCCCGCAGCTCGGCGAGCAGCGCGGTCGGGACGCTCCGCCTCCTCTGCCTGCCGGACCGCACCTCGCTCGCGGTCGAGGTCTTCCTCGCCGTCGGCCTGGTGGCCGCGTTCGTCGGGGCCAACCGCCGGCGGCGGCACGCGGGCGCGGCGCTGGCGGCGGGGCTCCTGGTGCTGGCGTTCGGCGCCGCACTCTGGGTCGGGGCCACGCCGCACCTCCGCATCGCCATGTGGGTGCTGGGCGTGCTGACGCTCGCGGGCGCCGCGCGCGTGCTCGCCGCCCTTGCGCGGCGGGGGCTGGCCGGGTAGACTGTCCGAGCCCGCCGCCATCACCGGCGCGCGGGCACGGACGGACGCAGCCGCAGCCGAAAGGGCGCCGCATGACCACGGGACGACAGCTGGACCGCCAGCCGGACTTCGCGCAGTTCCGCAAGGCACTCACCCGCACCGGGCGGCCGGACCACCTGCCGTTCTACGAGCACGTCGCCTCGCCGGGCTTCATCAGCCGCCGCCTCGGCCTCGACGACATCACGCAGCTTGAGGGCGAGGCCTTCTGGCGCGCGTACGTCGACTTCTGGATGGGCCTGGGCTTCGACTGCGTGCCGATGGAGATCCCGCTCCGCTGCCCGCTGCCGGAGGGGCACCACGCCACGAGCGAGGAGAGCGAGGCCAAGGTCTGCATCCGCAACCGCGAGGACTTCGAGCGCTACCCCTGGCCGGACCCGGCGGACCCGTTCGACCTTGCGCCGTTCGAGATCGTCGCCGGTCTCCTGCCGGAGGGCGCGCGCATCGTCGGCGGGGTGATGATGGGCCCCTACGAGTGGGTGAGCACCATGATGGGCACGGTCGGGCTCTCCTATGCGCTCGCCGACGACCCGGACCTCGTGCGCGACGTCTTCGCCACCGTGGGGGCGCTCCACGTCGGCGCCGACCGGCTCCTGGCCGGGATGGACGCGGTCGGGACGCTGCGGCAGGGCGACGACCTGGGGTTCAAGACCTCCACCTTCCTGCCGCCGGCGCTCCTGCGCGAGCACGTCTTCCCGACCTACAGGCGCATGGCCGAGGCCGCCCACGCCGCGGACAAGCCGTTCATTCTCCACTCCTGCGGCAACCTGGGCGACGTCTACGACGACCTCATCGACGACTGCGGCATCGACGCCAAGCACAGCTTCGAGGACCAGATCCTCCCGGTCGAGCAGTTCAAGGCGCAGTACGGCGACCGCGTCACCCCGCTCGGCGGCCTGGACGTGGACGTCATCTGCCGCGCCGACGAGGCGGAGTTGCGCGCCTACACCCGGCGGCACATCGAGGCCTGCTTTGCGCGGGACGGGCACTGGGCCCTCGGGACCGGCAACAGCCTGACCAACTACATGCCGGTGGAGAACTACCTCGTCGTCCTGGAGGAAGGAATGGCCGCCACCGCCTGACCGGATCGGACATTCCAGCGGCGGGCCAGCCCGGAAACGTCCGATAACCCTTTCTTTTGAAAGGGTTACGGCGTTTTCGGCAAATGGATTTCCAGCATTTTTGCTTGCATGATCCCCGCGACTTGGTGACATACAGGGGCAGGAAGGTCTGCGGTGCGGCCCCCGCGGGCGCACGCGGACCCCGAGGAGAACCACCGCCCGGCCTGCAGGCCGGGCCGCCTTGCGTTCGGAAGGACACCATGATCAACAGAAACGGACGGATCCGGCGCTGCCGCGGCGTTGCGCTGGCGGCGGTGCTCTGCGTATTGACCCTGACCGGGAGCCCCGCCCCCGCCGGCGAAGCAGCGGATCGACTGGGCCTGGAGGATGCGCTCCACCCGAACACGATCCTCTTCGTGCGCGCGTTCGACCTCGGCCGCCTCGGCGAATCGATGGGCGACACCGCGCTCGGCCGCGTCCGGCAGCACCCGGAGGTGGCCGAGTTCCTGGAGCTCCTCTCGGTGCGCAACGAAGAGTTCGTCGACCGCGTGACCGAGGAGAGCGGGCTCGACCGGGACACCGTGGCGGCGCTCTTCCGCGCGGAGGTGAGCTTCGCCTTCCGCGGCTTTGGCGGCAGCGACGAGGGGAGCCTCTTCTACTACGCCCTCTCCTTCCCCGAACCGCTGGACCACGAGAACGTCTTCACCATTCTCGAAGCCATTGCCCAGCGGATGCTCAACCCGCAGATCGTGGCCAACCGCACCACCATCGACGGGGTGCCGATCCTCAACCTCACCCTGCCGGACAATTACTACTTCGCCCTCCTGGACAACCTGCTGGTGATGACGCGCGACGAAAAGGGCCTGGCGGACATGATCGGCCGCTTCCGCGGCCCGCGCGGCAGCGTGGCGCTGTCGGAGACGCCCACGTTCCAGAAGGTCGCCGCCGGCGCGGGCGTGCGGCCGGGCGGGGCGTTCTACTTTCTCAACACCCGGCTGGCGATGCCGGTGCTCCTGGCGCTCACCAGCGACGAGACGGTGTCGCTCCTTGATGCGCTCGGGCTGCCGAGCGTCGAGGGCATCGGCTTCAGCGCGGTCTACACCGGCGAGGGGCTGCGGGACACGCTCTACCTCTACGCCCCCCGCGAGCGCACGGGCATCCTCCGGGTGCTGACGCTCGAACGCGGCGCCGAGCGCGCGGCCGGCTCGGTGGCCGAGGACGCCGGGGTGCTCCTCGCCGCACGGGTGAACCTGGTCCACCTCTACCGCGAGGTGCCCCGCCTCATCGACTCGGTGCGCGAGGCCTGGCCCGTGGCGCAGCGGAGCGAAGCCGACGGCACGGCCCGCTCGTCGGCGCTCTCGGGCTTCCGGGCGCTCATCGGAGAGGACCAGATCCTCGGCGTCCCCGCCGAGGAGGTGCTGGCCACGCTGGGCGACTCCATCGTGCTCGCCCCCGCGCCGGCGGGGATGGCGGTGCGCTTCGACCACGCGGACGCGGCCGCCTTCGAGGCCGTCATCGCCCGCATGGAAGACCGCCTCGGCAAGACCGACGGCATCCTGAGCGGCAGCTTCACCAGCCTCCCCGAGGGGCAGCACATCCTGCGGTACTACAACCAGTCCGGCCACCCGGTGCCGCTGGCGCCGTCGTACGTGCGCCTGGACGACCAGACCATCCTCATCGCCACCCATCCGCAGGTGCTGAAATCCATCCTCCGGCACGATTCCGGCAAGACCCTGGCCGCGGCGCCGGACTTCCGCCGCGTGGCGGCGGGGATGCCGGAGGGGCTGGGCGGGTTCATCTACTTCGACTCGACCGGGTCCTACGCGCGGGTCTACGACGCGCTCATGCCCTTCCTCAACGCGCTCACCGCCTACCCCGACCTGATGGCGGTCGACCCGGGGCTCCTGCCGCCGGGCGAGGAACTGACGCCCTTCTTCTTCGGCACCGGCCTCGGCATGCACAACACGCAGGAGGGGCTCACCCTCACCGCCTACTCGCCGATGGGGCTCGGAGGCGCCTTTGTCTACGCGCTCGACCGGCTGGTGGTCAACAACCCCGCTACCATGAGCGTCGCCGGGGGGGCCCTCATGCACCTCTTCGGGAGCGAGGATTCGCTCATGGATCTCACCGGTTTCGGCATGGAGGACGCGGCCGCCGAGCCTGCGCCGGCCGCCGCCCCCTGAGCGACCGCCCGGACGGGCCGGCCGGTCGAAGCCGCAGTGCCGTTACCGCTTCGGAAAGGCCGGCGCCATGCGTTCGCCCCGTCGCCACCTCCCGCTACCCCACAGCCCCCTGCCCGCCGGGGCGCGGCCGCAGCGCGCCGCCCTGGCGCTCGCCGCGCTGCTCCTGCTGACCGCGGGCGGACTCCGGGCCGAAGCGACGCATCCGATCACCCTCCGCGCCGCGTGGGCCGAGCCGGTCTCGGGCGATCTCCTGAGCTGGGACTACGCCGGCCCGCCGCTCCTCCTGGTCGCGCCGGGCGCGGAGGTGCGCTGCTGGCTCTTCGCCGACGGGCAGGCCGTCTCCACGCTGGCCATCTGCGAGACCCCGGCCGGCGGCGAGGAACAGCGCCACGACCTGCCCGCCCCCGCCGAGGGGGTGCGCTTCCACGCGCCGGCCGAGCCCGGCGTCACCCGCCTCTCGCTGGCCTACCGCCTGCCCGGCGCCGGCGAGCAGCGCTTCGCCCTGGCGCTCTCCGTACCGCATCCCGCCCGCGGGGCCGGCCCGTCCGGAGGCGACCTGGTGATCGGGCGCGACGCGCTGGGGACCTACGGCGATCCCCGCAAGAGCCGCATCCGGAAGGTCGCCACCCACCCGGAGGCCTACGCGCCACCGACGCGCTGTGCCCGCCTCGCCCCGGACCTGGAGGACCACTGGCTTACGCCGCGCATTCCGGCCGGCTGGATGGTGATCCCGTACGAGAAGACCGGCGAGCGCCACACCCGCTGGTTCCCCGCCCGCGGGGATACGCTCCGGCACCTGGAGGCGCTCCTGTCGGTGCTGGAGGAGGCGGGCCTCCCCGTTGCGCAGCTCCGTCCGCTCAGCCTCTTCCGGGCGCCCGCGTACAACCGCAAGGTGGGCTCGGGCCTCTTCAGCCGGCACCCCTACGGCGACGCGATGGACTTCTTCTTCGACGGGGATGACGACGGCGCGATGGACGACCTTACCGGCGACGGGCGGGTGAACCTGAACGATGCGCTGCGCGTGATCCGCGCCGTCGAAGCCGCGCAGGCCGCCGGGCGGCTCCCCCTCGGCGGGATCGGGGCCTACTACTGGCCCCGCGGCGGCAACCGGCACCGCCTGACCTTTCACATCGATTTCCGCGGCCACCGCGCCACGTGGGGCTACCAGTACGACCGGCGCGGCCGGCGCGAGTTCACCTGGGAGAGCAAACACTTCGACGAAAACGGCAAGCTCCGCCGTCCCTGACCCGCGCCTGCCGGGGAGAGCGCCCGTGTTCGAATCGCTGCCCGAAACCGCCCGCGCCGGCCTGGCCGTCTACTTCGCCCTTCTCTGCATCGTGCTCTACTTCCGCTGGCGGCGGGAGACGCGGAAGCACGAGTCGCTCGCCTACCCCGACGCCAGCGAGGCGACGTGGCGCTGGGCCGCGCCCCCGGCCGCGGCCGACGGCGTCACGGTCACGCAGGAGGACACGGTCAGCCGCATCGCCCTCTCCGACGACCCGCCGGCCACGCAGTGGCTGGCCCTCCTCGGCGGCGGCGGGTGCCAGCTGCTGGTCCTCTACCTGCTCGGCCGGTGGATCTGGCTGGGCCTGCCGGAACACATGGCGCCGTGGGGCGTGTTCATCTTTGCGGGAGGCGTGGCGCTCTTCGGCCTGGCGCTCCTGCGTCTCGACGCCTACGTCTACGCCATCGAGCGCCGGCCGGACGGTGTGACATTCCTCATCCGCTACGCCGTCTTCGCGTCCCGGCGGATCGAGGTCCCGGCCGCGCGCTTTGCCCGGCTCGCCGTCTCCGGCCAGCCGCAACGCTTCTTCGCGATGCAGACCGACCAGGACCATGTCCACTACCGGCTGGAGCTCAAAAAGAGGCGCTTCCTGGCCCGGACGCGGCGCCTCCTGCTCCACTGCCAGCCGGCGGAGGGCGCCTGGGTGCGCGACGGGCTGCAGGAATACGCGCGGTACGCCGCCGCCGCATCGCCCCCTGCCTGAATCACCCCGGCCCCGCCGAAACCGAACGCACCCCCGCCGTGTGGGCGGGGGTGCGGGTTCGAATCCTTCCCGGATGAGGCCGTGCTGCGCTACAGCCCTTCCAGCTCCAGCATCAGGTCCTTCTCCGTCGCACCGCCGCCGTCCTCCATGAGGAGATCGGCCGGGTCGCGGTCCATCATGCCGCCAGCCTTCTTCTCGCCGAGGAAGCGGAGGTAGCCCCACATCTGCGGCTCAAGCCGGGCCTCGGACGGCACGTCCGCCAGCGTCGAGGTCGCCTGGTTGGCCCAGTACCGCCGCGCGAGGACCGAGGTGCCGGCCCGGTCCGACTGCAGGTACCCCCAGTCGAACTTGAGGCGCTTGTTCTTCGTGATCTCCAGGCCGAGCGTGGCGAGCGGAATGGCGGCCTCAAGCGTATAGCCCGCATAGCTGTCCCCGCTCTGGTGCTCCTGGTACCGGATGACGACGTCTTCGAGGCGGCGCACCTCGTCGAACTCCACCCGCGCGACCGGGCTCACCGCCTCCCAGGCCGCATCGGCCGGGGCGGCGGGGTTGACCGCGCGGTAGAGCACGGCGATGGGTTTCCCGCGCATGCGGGTGAAGAGAATGCGCTGGTCGCCCTCCACCGGCGCCTTGCGTCCGGGCGGGGCCGTCTCGTCGGTGCTGATCATGATGTCCAGCGCGCCGCCGGTCTTGAAGAGTTGCTGCCACTGGTTTCCGTCGTTCTGGAGCGGCGGCAGCGTGCGATCGACGCTGTAGCAGACGAAGAGGTGCGTGGCGTCGTAGCCGATCTTGAAGGCCACCCCGCCGCCGGGGAGCGACGCCCCCCCGACCCCCTCCCACGTCGACAGCGCCCCCCCCGGCAGCGGCGCCGGGTCCATCGGGCGGGCGTCGAGCAGCTTCAACTTCTCCTCGGCCTGGTACTTCGCCATCTCGCGCTCGTAGGCCTGCGCCGCCTTGATGTCCTCGGGCGTGATGGTGATCTCGCCGCCGAGCCGGTCGAAGTCGTCGATGCCGATCACCTCCACCACGCTGGCGTGGTTCTTGCCGGCGACGATGTAGTACTTCCCGTCCGGCTCGTGCCGGCAGAACCAGCCCTGGAAGTGCTCCTGGGTCGCGGCGATGTCGTCGAGCGCCATGCGCCGCTCGTGCTCCGGCATGGTCCAGGCCCGGCGCTTCTGGTCGCGCAGGTCGCGCATGATGCGCCCGGCCAGGAGTCCGTCGGCGGTCCAGACGTTCCAGCTCCCGAGGTTGGCGGTGAGGACAAAGAACTCGCCCAGGTCGCCGCCGGCCGCGGTCTCGTGCCCGACGATGGCGAACTGGCAGACCACCTGGTCCGGGGTGTACGGCCCGCAGCTCCGGTCGGGGCCCACGCCGGCGCCCTCGTTCGGATAGGTCCAGACGGTCTCGCCCGCGGCGTTGAGGGCGTAGTCGGGAAAACCGTTCCCCCGGCAGTAGAAGAGCCCGTTGTCGAGCCGGTAGGCCTGGCCTGCCCGGTGCCCTTCCATGAACTGAAGGGGAAGTTCGCGCTTCTCGTACAGCGGCGCGCCGTTGGCGAGGAAGCCGGTCACCTCGTAGCGGAACCGCCCCGCCTGCACGCCGAGGTCGCGGTTGAAGTGGGTCAGCGCACTGATCCGCCGGTCCTGGAAGACGACCTCGTCCGGCTGGGCTTCGCCGTCGCCGTTCCGATCGGTCCAGATGAACTCGAGCTGCGGCAGCGTCTTGCCGCCGAGCGCGGGCGCGAAGGCCTCGTCCTTGAACGGCGGGAACGCTTCGGCGTGCCCGACCGCGGCGACCAGGCGCAGGCGGTCCTTCTCGTACAGGCTCACGTAGCCGACCTTGTAGGTGTTGTAGCTGCCGGTCGGGCGGTTGACGAAGTAGGTGCGCCCGTCGACCCGGATCGGCGCCTCGCCGGCCGACCAGGCGCGCTCGGGCGCGGTCAGGTAGTTCTTCAGCCGCGAGGTCCCGGTCTCCCAGTCGAGTGCGAACTCCAGCGGGCCGTAGACGAGGCGCGTCTTGTCGTGGGGGTCCAGCACCCCGCCGCCGCCGTACTGCGTGGGGCCCATGATCTCGCGCAGGAACTCGCCCTCGGTCGTCCAGCAGCTCACCCGCTTCGGCCAGTAGAAGTTGTCCACCGCCCAGAGCTTGCCCTCCCCGTCGATGGAGAGGCTGGTGACCTTCATGAAGCGGTTCGGATTCCACGGGCCCTGCTCGTAGCCGCCCGGCTCGCCGATGTCGCGCAGGTGCTCCCCGGCGGGGCTGTAGACGCGGATGTTGCGGCGTTCCGGGTCGGCGTCGAAGACGTAGATGTTGCCCGCCGCGTCGCAGGCGAGCGAGAGCGGCCGGACGAGGTCGTCCGCGACCACCGTGTGCGCGCCCCCGTCCAGCGCCACGCGCGTCAGCGTCCCGTCCGCGAGGGCGTAGAGCGTCCCGTCCGGATCGAACGCAAGCTCGGCCGGCTCCTCGATGGGGATCTCCTGCTCGATGGCGCCGGTCTTCGCGTCGATGACCTCCAGGCGTTCGGTCATGAGCGGGTCCACCGGGGCCTCGCCGCCGATGGGCTCCAGCGCCGCAACGCCGAAGACGCGGCAGCGCGTCGGGTCGAGGCCGAGCCCGCCCTTCGCGCAGCTTCCCTCGCGGGTGTTCACCGTCCACTGCGCCACCATCCGCAGGCGGACCGCCCGCGTCCTGATCGTCTCGCCAAAGTCCACCCGCCCGTCCATGTACCGGGCGTCGGCGTTGTGCGATTCGAAGCCCCCGTGCTGGACGCGCCGGCGCGGCACGTGGGCGCCGACCTGTTTCCAGTGCTCCTCCCCGTCGAGGTCGATGGCGACCCCGTCGGGGCCGGTCCAGACATCCACCTCGGCGCGCGCGGCATCGATCTCCTTGATCGCGAGCCCGCGCAGCGGCACCGGCTTGTCCCACTCGAGCATGTAGATCGCGGGGTGGTTGTTGGAGAGCGGCTGGTCGCGTTCGGCCGTCCAGGTCTCGCCCCAGGTGTCGCGGTGGATCTGCCCGGAGCTCGTGCGCACCTTCGCTTCGGGGGTGCGGTTGCGGTAGCGCCGCCGGAGGATCTGCATGCCCTCCAGGCGCGCCATCCAGGCATTCTTGCCGCCGCGGCCCAGCCCGCCGCCGTCCTCGTCCCCCGCATCCAGGTCCAGCCCGCCGCCCCCGCCGGCGCCGCCGTCGTCCATCTCCTCCAGCACGGCGGCCAGTTCGTCGTCCGCCCCCTTCTGGAAGGTGATGCGCAGCGCCCGGGTCTTCGTATCCTTCGGTGCGAGGCCGACGTCCCACGGCGCCTCGCCGTTCTTCTCGAAGGGGATCCAGTCCCCGCGCCGCCCGGGCTCGGGCGGGTACGGCGCGTCGGGCTTGAGCACGCTCAGCTTCACCTTGATCTCGGGGAAGTCCGGCACCGGGTAGAGGCACGAGCCGATGGCGACCGGCTTCTCGAAGGCGATGACGATGTGCTGCTTGCTGCCGGGGCCCTTGGTGGATTCGAGAAAGGTGAGCCCGTGGTCGGGGCCGTATCCCGGCGGGCGGCCGGTGAGGCGGAAGAGACGGAGAAAATCGTGCCGCGGATCGGGCACCACCTCGTACGGCTTCTTCGGCTTGCGCTTTTCGGGGTAGCGCGGGACGCAGTTGTAGATGTCCACCGCCCCCAGGCCGACGGCGTTGGTGATCCACTTCGCCCGCCCGCGGCCGGAGAGGTAGACCTTCCCGTCGCCCGCGGCCAGGCCGTTGCCGCCGCGGACGCGCCGCTCGTCGCCCGGGCCGCGCCGGAGGGCCCGGGGTCCCCTGGTCTCGAGGTCCACCCCCCACGATCAGTTCAGTC
>CAZKKD010000086.1:0-11962 GCA_964553265.1 uncultured Planctomycetales bacterium
CACACTGGCGGAGAATGTCCCGCCAGGCCGGCTCCCAGTGATGAAAGACGGTGGCGAAATCGATCCCCGCGTCGCCCACGCGCGCGACAAACGCGCGTTGCACCACCGCGTCGTCGGGAGTCGCCTCCGCGGGCGCCAGGTCCGGCCCCCCCAGGTCCGGCCCCCCGTCGGCCGCCGCCACCGCACCGCACAGGCAGAGCAGGACTGCCTGCCACGCAAGCCAGCGTCGCCCCAGACGGCCATTCGGCTGGCTAATCCGCCAGCATTGCCATGAGTGCATCTCGAATCCGTTCCTGCATCTCTTCGTCGTTGGTCTTCTCCGCCACCAGCTCCTGAATCCGTCGATCCCGCTGACTCAGGAACCTGCCATAGGCGTTTCGAATGCGATCAATTTCGTCGGCCTCACGGGGGAATCGCGTAATGCCGCGAATCCCGGCATTGGCGACCAGGGCCACCACTTCGTCCTGGCCGGGGACGGTGGTTTCCTGGAAATGAAGCTGCCTTGTCCCCTTCTTGAAAGCGACCCCGTGGGCGCTGAAGAGGTTCGCTTGCGGTACGGCCACGCCCTGAGCAGGGAGTTCGTAGACATCGAAGAGCTTCTTGCTGTCCAGAAAATCCATGCCGTAGGTTTTGAGCAGGTACGGCTCGTTGTCATGCATGTATTCATAAAGCTGAACCGCCAGTTCGTTTGCGTTGACCTGTCCGCGCCGTTTCGTTACTTTCTTGTTGACGATCGCCTGCTCTTCCTTGCGGCGGGTCCATTCGAAGAATTCGCGTAGATAGCGATAGAGTTCGTTGAGGAGTTCGTTGCGCTCCTTTTTTGAGCGGACGCCCAGAAGCCCAAGAACCGCATCGTCCAGTTCCCGCCGGTCATCCATGTCCAGTTCGCATTCGTCCGACAGGTTTGCGAGTTCGTCTTCCTTGCCCTTCTGCTTGTACGCCATTTCACGAAGCCGGCGCTCGGAAAGAAGATAAAGCGCGTCCCGTTTCTTCATCTTTCGGAAGGCCTTGACAAGGCGCGTTCGTACCGTTTTCGAGCCAGCCATGGGTGAGACGATAGGCAACATATTCACATCGACCACTTCGGTTTTCAGGTTACCTTCCACGCCAACGGGACGCCCGAATTGATGCTTGGCGAATATAGAAATGGAACTATTGAGAATCCCGGCAACCGCCTCGGGGTCTGTATCATCGGGCAGATGAATATCATAAAGGTTGCAGTTGCATTGTAGATTGTGATCGTTGATTGGAATCGCATGTTTGTATTGCTGGGCTTTTGGCCAGAACATGGCGCCCCGCTTGTGGCCAGTTAGGTCATACCAGGTTCTTGAGCGTGTTACGCGGGCGGCGCATGTTGCGCCGGTATGAAAGTTGTTCTTCTCTCCCCATTCGATGTAATCGAGAACCCGCGTTCCCTTGAGTTGGTCTTTTTGTTTTCCAACAAGCAGGATCATGCGGGCGCAATCGTCGGGCGCGACGGTAAAGCCGTCCACCTCCATGAGACTATGAACTTCGGGTTCCAGGTATTCGGCTTCGATGGCGTGGAGTTCCCCGCGCCCTTCGCCCGCCTTGACCAGCTTGACCTTGCCCCCCGCCACCTCCTTGCGGGGAATGCCATATTGGCTTTTGAATTTTTCAGCGTTCTTTTGTGCAGACAAGCAGGCTTTGGAAACGTCAATCGGGAAGAAGAAGCAATCCTTGCCGGTTGTGACGCCACGCCGAATCTCTGAAATATCGCCCAACGGTGCGAAGCGGTCGCCGTAATTGTCGATCAGTTTGAACCAGAGATCGGGCGCGCGAAGGTAGACGCCCCATTTTCCGCCGTAATAATCGCCGTCCTGGGCGTCTTCATCATCGCTTCCCGCGTCTCCGGATTTGCCCATCATCACGCCCAGCTTGACGCCCTGGTTCCACAAATCGCCTTGCGAGACCAACCGGGCGCGATATCGATCATTGACGGTATTGTCCGTCAGCCCCAGCAGCTCGTCACGAAAACTGTTGGTCGTCTCCACTGCGCCGGCGGTCGTCCCGTCGTGGCCGAGGATGTCGGCCAGTGGTTGGCGGATCTGGACAAACCGCACCGTGTTCTGCATCCGCTTCGCTTCGTCCTTCTCCTTGCGCAAGACCGTGACCGTGGTCGCCACCCGCGCGCCGACGAACCACGGCTCGACAAGGCTTTCCATTACGGCGACGATTTTGAAGTTACGGAGAATCCAGCTTTGCAGCTTGAAGCCGTATTCGACATCCAGCCATTGGCTGGACGTAATCAGGCTCAAGTAGCCATCATCCTTGAGAAAGGTGGTGGCATGGGGCCAGAAATAGCAGTGAATGTCGCTCCGTCCAGCCAGGTTCGCGCCCGCTTCTGTCTTGACGAGCTCCTGGTAATACTCTTTCGTCCCGGGCTGGGGCTTCTTTTTGCTCTTCGACTTTCGAATGTCTTCCTGCCGCACATACGGGGGATTGCCGATGATCGCATCCAGCGGCGGCACCTGAATGTGGCGTTGCTGGGTTTCGCCAAGCCCACCCGATTGAACATGCCTGGGTACGCTCATGAGGACCCGGCCCGATTCGACATCGAAAAAGTCGCTTCGCGCGATTTGCGGATAGTTCTCATCGTCGATCAGGTTGCGCGTGGCCAGGTTGATCGTGGTCAGGTGCGTAGCAAAATGGGAGATATCCACACCGTATAGGTCGGTGAGAAGCGCCGCGTGCTTTCGACCCGGCGAGAGTTCGCGCTTGCGGGCATAGGCGCGGACCAGGAAGGTACCGCCGCCGCAAGCCGGGTCCATGACCAGCTCGTCTCCGCAGCGGATGCAGAAGGCGTTCATCAGGTCCACCACTTCGGGCCGCGTGTAGAACTGCCCGTACTTGTGCCGCTCTTCCGGCGCAATCAGGCGCTCGAAAATCCCTCCGATAACCTCGTAATCGAGCTTGCTGAAGTCGAACTCGTGAATGTCATTGATCAGTTCGCGCCACGAATCAACAGCCGCATCCGCATAGAACGGAATACGGCTGCCCAGGCCGGAATGGTCTTCCCCGAAGACCGTTTCGTAATCGCCCGTTACCTTCTTGGCGACTTCAAAGAATGACTGCAAGTGCAATCGAAGCCCTTCGCCCGTGTCGATGTGGGTGGGGACCTCCATTTTCCGAATCTTGGAGCCGTACCGTTTGAGCAACGCTTCATGAAAGACCAGCTTGTTGACCAGGGCGTAGGACGCGAATTTTGCCGCGCGTTCCAGGTTGTCGCGAATGCCTTCCCGATCATCATAAATGATCCAGCCTTGCTCTTCCCGCATCCAGGCGTCAAGCTTGGAGCGGAAGCGGGCCTGTTCGTAGCGTCCGTCCAGTTCCTCAAAAGTGTACCGGATCGGCAGCGCAAGGGCGGATTCCAATTCGTTGATGAACTTTTCGTCCGGACTCTTCGTGCCGATGGATGTCTTGCCGCGTAGGATCTTGGCGAATTCGTTCAGGAGGAGGGCAATCCAGTTTTGGACGGCATGCGTCGTGCTCGGGGCCAGCATGTGGGACGGCTTGTTGACAAGGGTAATGTCCCAACTGCGGTATTGCCGATCCTTGCGGGGTTGATCGGCGGTTTCAAAATCCCAAAGCAAGAATTCGTTCACGTTCCAGGTGAAGAACCATTTCGCTGTCGCCTTGGCCGCTTTCATCCGGGCGTCGGCGTAGCCCGTTTCGTTGGAGGGTGGCTTGCCGTCCTGTCGATATGGCAGCTTGATTTCGCCCGTCAGGACCGGCTTTCCCTTCTCATCAAGCAAGGTCAGGTCGCGACGTTTGCGGCTTCCGGGGCTGTACTGCTCGCAACGGGCCTCCTTGAAGGGAAGGCTCTTATCATTGGCGAGCTGCTCGTTGATCCAGCTTGCCACGCTGGCGCTGAATTCCCACTCATTCATCTCTTCGGGCACATCAGTTCTCCTGCACGCAACCTACTGGATGGCAGATGCGTAGCACAGAAAGCCATTTTCGAGAGCGAAGACGGGGCGTCAAGGTCCCGACTGCATCGGAAACGTTACGCAATGCGGACGAGACCGTATTCTCGCAGGTACTCGCCCTGGAAGTCCCGCAGCATCTCCTCCCGGACGTTGTTGACGTAGATGTAGCCGGGGCGCTCCGCCACGGCGGCAAAGTTGCGCAGAAAGTGCTGCCGGGCCTCGTCGTTGTAATACTGAAACACGTTCGCACAGACAATCAGCCGGAACCGGTGCTTGCGCGGGCGGTTGCGGATGTCGAAAGGACGGAAGCGGACCACCGACCGCACCTCCGGGCCGAAGTCAACGCGCTGGCCCTGCAGGTTCCCGTATTTCCGGAAGTACGCCCCGTACTCGTCCACGTCCCGCTGCGGCACATCGTACGCACCGCGCTCCGCGCGCTCCAGCAGAGTCTCGTTGATATCGGTCGCATCGATCCGGAACGGGAAGGATGCACCAGCGCGGTCCCGGAGCCGCAACAGCAGCATCGCGTACGAATAGGGCTCCTCTCCGCTGCTGCACGCGGCGCACCAGATCCGCAGCGGCAGCCGCGTGCCCGACGCCAGGTACTCGGGCACAATCAGGTGCTGAAGCGCACTGAAGGTCTTCTTCTCGCGGAAAAACCGCGTCGCGTTCGCCACCTTTCCCGTCACCGCGTTCTGCCGGAAAACCCGGATGCCGTCCTCGATCCCCAGCGCACTCGCCGCAGGGCTCCAGTGCGCCGCGTTCTCCTCTTCGCTCGCGACCTCCACCACGCCAGCTTTCACGTCGAACGTGAAGGTCCGGTACACCTTCCCGCCCGTGTCCGCCAGGCGGTCGGGCGTCAGGCCCTGGGCGCGCAGCAGCTTCTCCACGCGGTCGAGCTGCCATTTCGCCGTATCGGTGCCGCCGAAGAGGGCGCACTCCAGCCGGTCGACCGGGCTCCCGAGGGCGGCCAGCTTCGCCACCAGTCCGCGGATGGCCTCGGCCGCCCGTTCCGCGAAGTCGCTGACGCCACCACCGATCGCCACGTAGCCCCCCCGCCCCGCGTGCGCGTCGCGGGCAAGACCCACCACCGCCATGCCGGCGTCCACCGTCAGGGGACGACCTTCCGAAACGCGAAATCCGTCGCCCTTCGCGGTCGGCCGGGGCAGCGCACCGTCGGAAGCACGTCGCATCCGGATCATGACTGTCGCCCTCCCGATCACGTCCCGCTCTGGCCCGTCCTGATTTCGGACACCGGACTTCCATTTCCAATTCTCATGCCCCGCGCCCCTTTCCGCAACCCCTCCCGCTCCGCAACGGTAGATCCGCGGGCTGAGGATGTTGAGCTTGACACTTGCCTTTCCGCGTGGCAGAGTAGGGTTGGTCGCGCCGCGGGCGCTGGGCGCCGCTGCCCGGCGCCATCCGGCGCCGCCCGCCGCACGGAGTCCACCATGGCCGTTCACTGCCACCGCGTTCCGGACCGTCTGGAAGCATACCACCCCTTCACGGTCGCGTACCGACAGCCGGATTCCACCCTCTACCGCACGTTTTCGCCCCACGATCCGCGGGATCCCGACGCCGTCGTGGACGCCGCGCGCGCGCTGTCGTGGGACGGAGACCGGACGGGGCTGGCCGCGGCCGTGACCGCCTGTCTGCAGCGCCGGGACGCCCCCGCGCCGGCCGGGGACGCCGCGCGCACGCTCGCCGACGCCGGTACGGTCGCCGTCGTCACCGGCCACCAGCCGGTCCTCTTCGGCGGCCCCCTCCACGTCGCGTGGAAGGCCATGAGCACGATCCGGATCTGCACGGACCTGAACGAACGCCAGTCCGGGATCCGGTTTGTCCCAGTCTTCTGGAACGGCTCGGAAGATCACAATCTCGACGAATTCGGCGTTTGCACCCTCCTCGATCGCCAGCACGACCTGGTACACCTCGCCATGGACCCGTCCGGCGACGCCCGTATGGCGGCCGCAACCCCGGCGGAAACGGCGCTGGACACGCTTGGCGACGCCGCGGACGCGCTGCCGGAAACGGAGTTCCACCCCGACCTGTTCCGCGATTTGCATGAAATGTATCGGCGCGGCAGTCTGGGGGAGGCGTTTTCGCGGTTGCTGCTGCAATGGTTTGGCGAGGCTGGACTTGTGGTGCTGGAGCCGCATCTGTTGCGGGACGCGATGGCGGACGTGCTGCAACAGGCCGTGCACGGCCACGAAGCGGTCCGCGACGCCCTTGCCACGGGGTCGGACGCGATGGCGGCGGACGGCTGCACGCCTCCGCTGCCGGTGCCGGAATCCGGGCGCACGCTTGTGTACCACCTCGACCGCAACGGTGTCCGACGCCGGATCCGGGCGTCCGCAGAGGGGGGTACGTACGTCACGGAGGGGGGTGACGCGCGTTGGGCCCGCGACGAACTGGCGGACGCGATCCGGGACGATCCGCAGGCCTTCTCCCCCGCGGCCGCACTCCGCCCGGTGGCGCAAGGTGCTGCCCTGCCAGTGGTTGCCTACGTCGCCGGCGGCGGCGAACTCGCGTACCATGCGCAACTGCCGAAGCTCTTTGCCGAATTTGAGACGCCGATGCCGATGCTGATTCCGCGGGCGGCCGGAACGATTGTGAAGGCGTCGGTCCGGAAAGTGGCGAAGAAGCTGGACCTGGAGGATCGGGATTTGCTGGCCCCGGGGTGGGGCTGGGAGACGGTGGCCGCACGCGCGAGCGCGCAGGGCGAAGCGCGGCGGGACGCGTTCGAACGGTTCCGCGAGGCGCTGGACGGCGCGTTCTCGACCCTGGCCGACGGGTTGACGCAAGCCGGGACCGAGAACCTGAACGAACTGAAGCGCGAACGGAAGCGGTTTCTGGACCGCGTGGAGGGACTGGAGAAGCGGTTCGAATCGCAGGATCCGGCGGTGGGGGACGCGGCGAAGCGGCAGTACTGGAAGCTGCGCAAGTTTGTCCTGCCGGCGGAACGCTATCAGGAATTGAGCGTCTGGACGCTGTATTTTCTCTGCTTTTTCGGCCCGGAACTTCTCAACGAATTGCTGACCAGCATCGACCCCTGGAGCCCGGAGCACCATGTCTTCTCCGTCGAGTAATACAACCCTTCCTCCATTCGACGTCGTCCGGGACGAACCGCCGACGGGTCCGGACGCGGTGGTTCTGCCGGTCTACAACGAGATGCCGATCCTCGACTGCACGCTGGACGCCATCGGCATCTGTTGCGGGGGCGATCTGATCGTGGTGGACGATGCCTCGACCGACGGCTCGTCCGAAGCGCTGGACCGCCGCTCGGGCTTCACCGTGCTCCGCAACCGTGAGAACGCCGGCGCGGGCGGGGTGCTGCTGCGCGGGTTCGACTGGGCGCTGGAGAAGGGCTACCGGCGCGTCGTCACCATGGACAGCGACGGCCAGCACAATGCATGCAACATTCCCGGGTTTCTCCGCATGCAGGAGGAGTCGGGGGTGGACATGGTGTGGGGCACCCGGTATCCGGGCGGCTTTACGCGCCTGGCCGAGCCCTTCAATCGGCGGCAGGAGATCAACCGGGAGATTACCCAGCGCCTGCGCAGGATTACGGGCTGGGACATTACCGACAGCTTCTGCGGCTTTCGGGCCTACACGGCCGATGCGCTGCGCCGGGTGCACCCGTGCGACACCAGCTACGGGATGCTGCTGGAGTATGCCGTCCGCGCCTGGAAGGCCGGCCTGCGGATGAAACACCACCCGGTGCCACTGATCTACCTGGACGAAACACGCGATTTTAACCAGGAATTTGCGAACGCCGAGGTCCGGCGACAGTACTATCATCGGGTCATTGACGAAGCGCTGGCCAATCGAGAACCTTGAACCGGACCCCTGAAGACCGATCGGGGAGACAGGAGCCAGGGAGAAGCGTCACCCGCAATCCCCCGCACCAGACTGTCGACGACACCGCCGGCTCCGGTGCATGAGCGATCTTCCGGAACCCAGCCCTGTGAGTGAGCAGCCCATGAGCAAACAACGCCCGTCCGTCCTGATCGTCGACGACAGCCCCATCGTCCAGAAGTCGCTGCGCCGCGTCCTGCTGCAGAACGGCTACACCGTCAGCACGGCGTCAAACGGGCAGGAAGCGCTGGACGTCACCGCCGGGGCCGTCCCGGACCTGTTTCTCCTCGACATCATGATGCCCGAGATGGACGGCTACGAGCTCTGCCGGCGCCTGAAAGCGCTTCCGGAAGCGGAAGGGGCGCCGGTCATCTTCATTACGGCGCTCGACCAGAAGGACGACATCATCGCCGGCTTCGACGCCGGCGCGGTCGACTACATCCCCAAGCCGTTCCGCGACGAAGAGGTGGTGGCCCGCGTCGGCGCGCACGTGAAGCTGCACCGCGCACTGGCGGAAAACGAAGAATACGCACGGCACATGGAGGAACTTGCCGCCGAACGCGCCCGTGCGCTGGTGCATGCCGAACGCCTGGCGGCGATTGGGTTGCTGGCAGCCGGCATTGCGCACGAGATCAACAACCCGACAAGCGTTATCCGCGGCAATGCGCAGATTCTGCAAAAGGTCTGGCCGGATGTAGAACAGGCCCTGCAATCCCTGCCGGCGCCTTCGCGTGGCGTGACCATGGCGCTGGAAGAAGGCGAAGGCCTCCTGTCGGATACGGCCGGCGCCGCGGACCGCATCCGGAAGATCGTGGCGTACCTGAAGCAGTTTTCGCGGAAGGAGCAGGGAGACCAGCGCGAGCCCTGCGACATCAACCGCTGCGTCGAGGTGGCGCTCGGGCTCTCCCGCAACGCACTGAAGTACCACATGGAGGTGATCGCCGAAATGGCCGAGGCCCTTCCGCCGGTCAACGCCCACGAGCAGCAGATCGAGCAGGTGCTCATCAACCTGTTCACGAACGCGGCGGACTCGGTCGGGACCAACGCGAGCGGAACCCTGTGGGTCCGGACCCAAACAGACGGCAACGGCGTCGTCCTGACGGTGGAGGATGACGGGCCGGGCATCCCGGACGATGCCCTCCCGCACCTGTTCGACGCGTTTTTCACCACCAAGGACGCCGACCACGGGAGCGGACTGGGGCTGTCGATCAGCCGCGGCATCGTGCAGGACCACGGCGGGACCATCGAGGCCGCCAACCGGCCCGACGGCGGCGCCTGCTTCACGATTCGCCTTCCCGGCCCGCCGGCCTCCACCCCCGCAGACTGAACGAAGGGATGCATCCATGGCTCGCATCATGGCGATCGGGGCCCATCCCGACGATATCGAGATCGGCGTCGGCGCGACCCTCCGCAAGCTCATCCGCGACGGTCACGAAGTGGCCTGTATTGACCTGACCGACGGCGAACCCACACCGCACGGCACGCGGGAACTCCGCCAGCAGGAAACGGCAAAAGCGAACGCGATCCTCGGCATCACGGATCGCACCTGCCTGGAGCTGCCGAACCGGATCCTCATGGACACCGAGGAGGCGCGCAGGCGCCTGGCATCGGAGATGCGGCGCTTCCGGCCGGAGATTGTCTTTACCCACGTCGAGCGCGACGCCCATCCCGACCACGTGGCGGCGGCGCATATCACGCGCGGGGCAATTCTTCTCAGCCGCATCGTCAAGATTGACCTCGAATACGACCCGTACCGGCCGGGCCAGGTGTATCACTTCGTCTGCTCGCACCTGCGCTACGCGTACCAGCCCGACTTCATTCTGGCGGTGTCCGAGGACGACCACCGGGCCAAGCTGGACGCCATCGGCGCCTACGAGAGCCAGTTCGGGTCGCAGACACAGAACGCGCAGGTGACCGGCTGGCTGGAGACGCGGATGCAGTATTTCGGCTCCCTGGGGAGGACCGCCTATGGCGAGGCATTTCTGAGCGAGGAACCTGTCTGCGTTGACGACATAACCCTCCTCTCCTGACGCGCTCCCCCGCCCTCTGCACCGCATGCCGACCCAGCCCGCCGGCGCGCCGCGGCCCGCACGGATGCGATCCGGTTCGGAAAAAATTTACGCCCCCTTGCACCGCGGCGTGAAACCTGCTAAAAATGCTTCTCCGACAGAGGTTGAGGGAGCGCAGGACGGCCGGGGGGGATGCGCCAGACCGGTCTCCCGACGACCTCAATACCCGACAAGGCGAGGACGCGGCGGCCCGGGCCCAACCCCGGGCGGAACGCCAAACCCCGCCCGCAGACGCCGTGCAGGGGACTGACGTGAGCAAATTCATCTTCATCACGGGGGGCGTGGTCAGCTCGCTGGGCAAGGGCCTGACGAGCGCGTCGCTGGGTCTCCTCCTCACCAGCCGCGGCCTGCGCATCCGGATGCTGAAGCTCGACCCCTACATCAACGTCGACCCCGGCACGATGAACCCCTTCCAGCACGGGGAGGTATTCGTCACCGACGACGGCGCGGAAACCGACCTGGACCTCGGCCATTACGAGCGCTTCACCGGCCGGTCGACCTCGAAGGCCTCCAACGCCACGACCGGCGCGATCTACAGCAGCGTCATCGAGAAGGAACGGAACGGCGAGTTCCTGGGCGCGACGGTGCAGGTGGTGCCGCACATCACCAACGCGATCAAGGAGTCCTGGCTCTCGCTGGAATCGCCGGATGTGGACGTGGTCCTGGTGGAGCTCGGCGGGACGGTGGGCGACATCGAGGGGCTGCCGTTCCTGGAAGCGATCCGGCAGTTCGGCCTGGAGCGCGGGCCCGAAGACGTCATGTACCTCCACATGACCCTCATCCCGTACCTCCACGCCAGCGGCGAAATCAAGACCAAGCCCACGCAGCACTCGGTGCAGAAACTGCGCGAGATCGGCATCCAGGCGGACATCCTGGTCTGCCGCACCGTCTCCGAGATCCCGCCGGAAGCGAAGGCGAAGATCGCCCTCTTCTGCAACGTCCGCCGCGAGCACGTCTTCATCGAGCGCGACGTCGAAACCTCGATCTACGAGGTGCCGATCATGCTGATGGACGAAGGCGTGGACCGCGTGATCTGCGAGCACCTCCACCTCTCGGTCGGCGACGCGAAACTGGACGAATGGCGGAAGATGCTGACCGTCGTGAAGGCGCCGGAAGCGGAGGTGGAGATTGCCGTGGTCGGCAAGTACATCTCCCTCACCGACAGCTACAAGTCGGTCTACGAAGCCCTCACCCACGGCGGCATTGCCAACCGGGCGACCGTGCGCATCCGCCACGTGGAAGCGGAGGAGCTGGAGGAATCCGGTCCCGAACAGCTTCTCGACGGCGTCTCGGGCGTGCTGGTGCCCGGCGGCTTCGGCCGGCGCGGCTCGGACGGGAAGATGCTGGCCATCGAATGGGCGCGCGAACAGCAGGTGCCGTACCTGGGCCTCTGTTACGGCCTCCAGTGCGCGGTGATCGAGTTCGCCCGCAACGTCTGCGGCGTCTCCGACGCGGTGAGCGCGGAGTGGATCGACGAGGTCGGCGAGGGCGACCTCGACAAGGCGTTCGTGGCGCTCATGGACTCGCAGCAGAACGTCACCGCCAAGGGCGGCACCATGCGCCTGGGCGAATACGCCTGCTTCCTGAAGCGCGACAGCAAGGCGCGCGCCGCCTACAACGCCGAAATGGTGCGCGAACGACACCGCCACCGCTATGAGGTGAACCCCAAGGTGGCGCCCATCCTCGAACGCAACGGCATGATCATCAGCGGCACCAACCCGGACAGCCGCCTGGTGGAGATCGTCGAACTGGCGGATCACCCCTGGTTCGTCGCCACGCAGGCGCATCCCGAATTCAAGAGCCGGCCGGTGGCGGCGCACCCGCTCTTCCGCTCGTTCATCGCCGCGGCCCTGGACAAGGCGGGTGCGTCATGAGCTTCGGAACGGAAGACCGCACTCCCGGCTGCCTCGCGCTGGAGGACGGACGCGTCTTCCCCGGCGTCGGCTTCGGCGCCGAGGGGGTGGCCGACGGCGAGATCGTCTTCAACACCTCCATGACCGGGTACCAGGAGATCCTGACCGACCCCTCGTACCACGGCCAGATCGTGACGATGACCGGCCCGCTCATCGGGAACGACGGCGTCAACGG
>CAZKKD010000087.1:0-11884 GCA_964553265.1 uncultured Planctomycetales bacterium
CGGCCATCCATGTCGACGAAAAACTGCTCGATTACATCCTCGGCATCATTGAGAAGACGCGCCGCGACCCGCGCCTGCGCCTCGGGGCCAGTCCGCGCGGCGCCATCTGCCTCACCCGGGCGGCGCAGGCCCATGCTGCGCTCGAAGGCCGCGCCTTCATCTCGCCCTACGACATCAAGCACATCGCCGTCCCGGCGCTTGCGCACCGCGTCCTCTTGAGCGCGGATGCGCTCGTGGAGGGGGTCGATGCCGGCGAGGTGATTGCCGAACTCGTCGAGCAGGTCCCGGTCCCGACGCTGAGCCGCATCACCAGCGTACTGTAGCGAACCGCCCGACCTGCCTGCCGATCGTCCAGGCTGGCTCCGGGACGTTCAGCGCTCCGCATACGGCTCCTTCGCGACCGCCCGCCGCCAGCTTCGCACCCGCCACGGCAGCCAGCGCCCGCGCCCGACCCGGTGCAGCACCACCTCGCAGGCTTCCGCCAGCGTGGTCCGATCCCAGCCATGCACTCCGCGCGGCCCGAAGGCGGTGGCCTCGTACATCGAAACAATCCGTTGCATCGCGTCGCCGGCCGGGTGGCGCTCGGCCCGCAGGCGAAGCACATACTCCGCCGGACTGGTGTAGGCCTCCTCGCCGTATCCGTACCGCTCCAGCACCCCCGCGGCCAGCGCATAGGCGGCCCGGGCCGCGGCCCGGGGCGTGCCACCGCGGACCTGGCTCCAGAGGCTTTCGATCCGCTCGCGGACATGCCGCGTCGCCCGGCGACGCCAAACCCAGTATATCGCCCCTCCGATCGGCAGGAGAAGCAGCGGCAACCAGGGCCAGCGCTCCGCCGTGCGTTCCACCCAGCCGACGCTGCGCGCCACCGCGCCCTGGGCCTCCTGCACCGTGCGCGCCACGTCCTCCGCCGCCGCCCCCGTGCCGGGCAGAAACTCGGGCGCCCCCTGCAGGGGCGAGATGCCGGGCGGCGTGGGGTCGAAGGTTGTCCACCCCGCGTTGTCCGGGCAGGCCTCGACCCAGGCGTGCGCATCGCTGTCGCGAATCCCGTAGGTGCCGACCAGGGGGCTGTAGGCGCCGCCGCCGTACCCCAGGACAACCCGCGCCGGGATGCCGACGCTCCGGCAGAGCACCGCCAGCGCGGAGGCGAAATGCGTGCACCAGCCGTGCCGCCCCACGAAGAGAAAATGGTCCGTCGCATCGCGTCCCGGCGGAACCGGACTCGGTATCAGCGCGTACTCACAGCGGGACCGCAGCAGATCCATCATCGCCCCGACGGCGGCACGCTCGGTCGAATGCTCGTCCCGGATGCGCCGCGCGAGGCCAGCCAGCCGCTCGGGCAGCGGCGGCAGGGAGAGCCAGATCGGCTCGGTCCACTCCCCCTCCCGCTCGGCGCGGGGCAGGTTGCCCACGATACAGTCCACCTCGTACGTCAGCGGCGGCCGCAACGGCGGCCAGGCCTCAACGTTGCCGCGTCCGTCCCGGGTGAGCAGCCGATCCGCAATCCGCAGTCGCCCCGTGTGGAGCGGGCGGGGAAGGTAGGTCCCGATGTCGGCCAGCACATGCACCTGATACCGCTGCGTGGGACCGGACATCCGCAGCAGCGCACCGTCCTCCCGCCGGAGGATGGCCAGTTGCTCGTGCCCGAGGATGCGCACGCGCGTTGTCTCGGCATCCTCGTCCACGCGCCAGGACGCCCCGTCGTACCGCGCCAGGACGACCTGCCGCCAGTAGGTGGCCTTCGGCCCCTGCACGGCGAAGAGAGTGACGCCCTGCGGGGCTGGGGGATCCATCCTCGACAGGACAACCCGCTGCGTTCCACCCCGTGGACCGATGGATGCGGCCGCGGGCGTTGCCCGGGCGGGCGACGCCACCTTGCCGGTGTCGTACGCGCCCGCGGTCATGGCGGCCAACTGGCGCACGAATTCCCGCTGATCCGATGTCGGCCGTGGAAGCAGCCCGGCCAGGGGCCAGGCCAGGACGCCCGCCAGCAACAGAAAGCCCAGCGCCCGCCCCACCGTGGTCGGCAGCGACGGCCGCCCGGTGTCCACGTACACGGCCGCCACCCCCGCCGGCGAAGCACGTCCGCAAACCACCGAGAGGACGAGCAGGACTACGGACAGCCCGACAAGCTGTGGATAGAGCTCGGTGGTCTGCCGCCATCCCCCGAGAATCAGCAGCACACAGGCGAGCGCCTGGAGGTAGCGGTAGGCCTGCTGGCTGGAGGCGCCGAAGCTCTGCAGAATCGCGGTCCCCGCCCAGGCCCCGCAGACCGCCGGCAACAGGTCCAGCCGATCCTGCGTCGTCAGCCAGACCCAGCCGCCCGCCTGCCCCGCCGACGCGAGCAGCAGAAGCCGCCCCCGCAACCGGGACCGCTGCTTGCGCAGAAGCCACGAGAGGGACATCCCCAGCACCAGAACGGGATACGGCCAGGGCACCTCCTGCAGCGGCCCCACCGGCGCCAGACCGCGCGTGTACAGTTCCGGCAGAAATCCCTTCGCCGCGGTGAAGCCCGAGAGCAGCAGACCCAGCACGCACAGGTGCCGCAGCACCCGGTGGAGCTCCCGCGCCGACCAGCCCGGCACCGTCCGGCGCGCCGGCGGCGGCGGTTCGGGACGCAGCGCACCTCGAAGCGTCCGGGCTTCCGTCCCTGTACTCATTTCATCCTCGCCCCATCCCGGAACGACGTTCTGCCGCGCACCGGTTCAACTTCGCCACACCGCCAGCGCCCGCGCCAGCTCGCCCGGCCGGTCCACGCGCAGGACCGTGGCCCCCACCGCGCGGAGACCGGCCAGAAAACGCCCTTCCGCGTCGACACCCTGCCCGCGTCGGCGCCGGACTGCGGGTCCGGCGGTCACACGCCCCCCCGATCCCGCGTCATCTTCCGACGCAGCCAGCAGGACCAGAAGCGGTGCGCCCCCGGTGGCCACGGCCGAAAGTACCGCCGTCGTATCCGCGTCCAGGTGCGAGAGGACAGCAACGGGCGCCTCGCCCCCTGCCAAACCGGAAAAGGCACGCCGCAGCGCATCTGCCGTCGTAAACTCAGCAGACGGCTCGAGGCTGGCGAAGAATCGCTGGATCGCTGCGCGCCGGGCTTCGGCTTCCCCGCCTTCACCACCGACCGGCCTCATGCCCGCGGCGTGACAGGTGACGCGGCTGCCGCTGGCCAGGCCGGCAAGCGCAATCGAACAGCCCACCCCCGCGCACCGGTCCACCCGCGCCCAGAGTTCGTCCGCGTCATCGTACGGCGGGTGCGTATCGACGAAGAGAGAAAGGTTGGGCCGGTTTTCGCTCTCGTATTGACAGACCATCAGGCGGCCCGCCCGCGCGGTCCCGCGCCAGTGGATGCGTCGCCAGGCGTCCCCCTCGGCGTACTCCCGCACGCCGAAAAACTCCTGCCCCTCCCCCTCGGATGCCGCCCGATCCGTGCCGACCAGCATGCTTCGGTGGCGGGACGCTATCGGCAGGCGGTCCACCCGTTCCCATGCCGGCAGCACCGTCAGGGCACCCGGGCAGGCAAACCGCCGTCGCCGCCGGAAGAGCCCCAGGGGGTCCTCGAAGAGCACCTCCAGCGGGCCGAGCTCGTGCTCCCCGCGCACCTCGGCGCAGAAGGGGTAGGCGGCCGTCGCGGACCCGTCGGGCTGCAGACCGCTCAGCCACACGACGGCACGGTCGGGATCGTGGCAGGCGGGGTTGTCGTCGCGGATGACCAGACCGTCCCGGCCCAGTGCGCTGCCCCCGTGGAGGGCCAGGGTCATGGTCGCGTCCTCCCCCTGGCGCAGGAGGTGCGGCCCCTCGCGCGAGGCCTCGTAGCCTTCCCCGGCCACCAGGTAGAGACAGAACGCCAGCAGCAGACTCGCGGCGCCCAACGCGGCAAGGATACAGAAGACGTCGACGTCCAGCACCGCGCCGAAGGCATACAGAAGCAGCGAACAGAAAAGGAGCCACGCGCCACGCCACGTCATGCTCGTCGCCTCCCAAGCGTCACGCACGCCAGTCTACGCCGGCAGACGACCCCGGCAAGCCTCTTCCTGCATCGAAGTTCCGGCGTCCTGCCCTCGTCAAGGGGACCCCCCGCACGCGGAAAGAAGTGGAACATTCCTTGCAGACTTGTCAGAATGCTTTCGGGTTCCGGGCGGTGGCGGTTGCACCGTCCGCACTGCCATTGGGGAGGAACAGCATGCGCGTGGCCATCTTCTCTGCCAAACCGACCATCGAACGTTTCCTGCAGGACGCCAACGTCCTGCATGAGCACGAGTTGCGCTATTTCGAAACCCGCTTGACCCCCGACACCGCAGCCCTCGCCCAAGGCTGCGACGCGGCGAGCGCCTTTATCCACGATCGCATCAACCGGCCCACGCTCCGCGCACTCGCCGATATCGGCGTCCGGCTCCTCGCGCTCCGGTGCGCCGGCTACAACCACGTGGACCTGAAGGCGGCCGACGAATTCGGGATCGCGGTCTGCCGCGTCCCGGGCTACAGCCCGCATTCCGTGGCCGAACACGCCGTCGGCATGATGCTCGCCCTCAACCGCCGCATCCACCGCGCACACGCGCGCGTCCGCGACGGCAACTTCTCCCTTGAAGGGCTGCTCGGCTTCGATATGTACGGCAAGACCGCGGGCCTTGTCGGCGCGGGCCGCATCGGCGCCTGCGCGGCGCGAATCCTGCTCGGGTTCGGCATGCGCGTCCTTGTCTACGATCCCAACATCGCCAACGACCTTGGACTCCAGGATGTCGAGGACGTGTCGCTGGAGACCCTCTACGCCGAATCGGACATCCTCAGCCTCCACTGCCCGCTCGTGGCCGAAACGCGACACCTCATCAACGGCGCGGCCGTGGGCCGGATGAAGCCTGGCGTCATGCTGATCAACACGGGACGGGGCGGCCTCGTGGACACGCTCGCGCTCATCGAGGGACTCAAGTCAGGGCAGATCGGTTCGCTCGGCCTTGACGTCTACGAGGAGGAAGAGGATCTCTTCTACGAGGACTTGAGCGACCGCGTCATCCAGGACGACACCTTCGCGCGCCTCCTGACCTTCCCCAACGTCATCGTCACCAGCCACCAGGGGTACTACACCGATGCGGGCCTCTGCACCATCGCGGACACCACCATGGCGAACCTGAGCGAATTTGAGCTGAACGGCGACTGCGCCAACCGCGTCGCCTTCGGCGCACCGCCACGCGCCTGACCCGGCGGCGGGAGCGACTACTCGGCGGCCACCGGTTCGAGGACAAGGCGGGCTTCCTCGGCCCGGCGGACGCGACGGGCAAAGTCGACAAGCCGGGGGTAGGTCTCGAGCGAGACAAAGCCCGGACGGATGGCGCCGGACCGCTCAAGGACGACATCGGCCCCGTCCCGGCGATAGGCCAGCCGGTAATCCCCGCAGAATGCCCGCAGCACAACGCCTTCCGGCAGCGCAGGGAAGCGGTAGCCCTCCGGCGGGACCATCCGCACCGTATCGCGCCGAACCTGCCAGCGTTCGATACGGAACGGATTGCTCCGGTCTTCGGGTTCCTCGTCCAGATCCTCGACGAGCGCAAGCGGCGCAATCCCGAGCGATACCGAATAGCGTCCCCGCCCTTCGTTCGTCAGCATTCGCTCCACCGACACGACATACGTCTCCCGGTACGGAACCGCCGGGACATCGAGGTCGGGGACGGTCAGCTCTTCGGCCGTCACGACCGGCAGCGCTTCGGAGAGGCGCCCCTCCAGTCGGCGAATCCGCTCGCGCCGCGACAGCGTGGGCAGGTCTTCTTTCGCCTGCATGGCCTCCGTGCCGCGGAGGGTCCGCTCCCCCTCCAGGCGGGCCGAACGCGCCTCGGCATCGAGGACGTAGCGCCGCCGTTCTGTCGCGGCATAGGTCTCCGGCGCCGGCGCGGGCAACGTATCGAAATACGCACCGGCCGGATCCAGCACAAACGCCGTCGCGCCGCGGAACTCCTCCAGGATCGCCCCCGGCGCCAGCGCATCGTACCGGGTGTCCAGCCAGACCGGCTGCTCCCCATCGGGCAATTCCACCCGGACGGCACGCAACGGAAAGTGCCCCGCCTGCGGCAGTTCCCACTCCGCCGGGAACATCAGGTCCGGATGCGGACGAATACCCGCCAGCTCCGCACGGATGCCGGCAATCCGAAGAAGCGTGCAGAGGAGGATGTCCCGTTCGCCGCTCCGCCGCATCCAGATGGTCGCCGCACTGCCCCGCAGTCCGCTCTCCTCCACCTCGTCGAGCACGAGGCGGTACAGCCGCTCCATCCGCTCGCGCGGGGACTGGGCATCCGCAACCGTCTGCCGCACAAGCGTTTCCAGCTCCCGGGTCGGTTTGTCGCGGTTGAGAACCGCATTGCGGAGAATCCGGGCGACATCGGTCCATGACGCCTGCGAAGCAATCTCCACGTACGGGAGGAACTCCTTGATGTGCGGGGAGTTCGGTTCGTCCCAGACCGGCTGCATGTTGCGCATCGACCAGCGGTAGATCACCATCCCGTTCTTCCGCTCGACATGGACCGGTGTATCGAAATTGCGCTGCACATACGCGAACGGATAGCCCTCCGGCACCCGGATAATGTACTCGGACAGCAGGAACGCCTCGGTCCCGTTCGGTGCACGAAAATAGAATGCCGGCCCATGCATCCCACGGTCGTAACGCTCAGGGCTGCCAAGGAGATAGCGATACTCCGTGGCCGCCCCCGGCCGGAGGACTGGCATGTCGAACGCATTGCGGTTGCTGAGGCGGACCGGCTCCATGCTCTGCCCGTTCGGAAGAATCGTGCGCGCCTGCAGCACCTCGCCATAGATGGGTATGCGCCGCGCTTCGCCAATCCCGCCATCCGTCAGCACCAGGAGCATCTGGTGCACCGATTCCTCGCGCGAACCGTCTTCGTGGATCTGCATGACCGTCTGGTCAATCACCCGCACCGTCGACCCGGCATGGCGTCGGCTGCGGGCACGGTTGAGGGAATCGTCCGGATCCACGGCATGCGGTGTCCAGAAATCGTACGTTCGCCCCTCCAGCTCTCCAATCAGCCGCCGCAGATCGTGCTGCGCGGGCCGGAGATCCAGGCTGCGGCGGTATGCCGCCAGCGCGTCCGCCTGCTCGTCTTCCTGCAGCAGAATGTCGCCCTGCAGGCGCCAGTGGGCCTCATTTTCCGACTGCAGGGCCACCGCCCGGTCGACGGCGGCCAAGGCGCGCTCGGCCTGACCAATCCGCAGGTACTGGCGCGCCACCTGGCCCCAGACATCGGCATCCCGGGGGGCGACCTTGACCAGGGCCTCGGCAAGCGCGCGTACGCCATCGGCGTCGTCGATGCGGACGAGCGCTTCCAGTTCGGCGAACCAGAGGTCCAACCGCGACTGATCGGCCTTTCGCGCCCGCGCATAGTGCTCCGCCACCGCGCCCGGACGCCGTTCCGCCCCCGCGGCGCCCGCCGCCAGTTCGGCCGCGGCGGTCTGGTCCGGCGCGGCGTCACGGAACGCTTCGGCCCACCGGTGTTCGGGGTCGAGCCAATCCGTTGCTTCACCGATACGTGCGCGCAACTGTAGCGCCGGCGCACATGCCGGCTGTACGCGGAGGGCCTCTTCAGGTCGCGCAAGCGCGGCCTGCGGCTGTTCATCGCGGTGCAGGCGCTCCGCCAGCCCGATCAGCGCCGGGACACAGTCCGGCATCGCGTCGACGGCGGCCGCGTAGTGGCGCCGGCTTTCGTTGGCGCGGTGCTCGTCCGGAAGGTGGTGCGCTTCGGCTTCCGCTTGCGCGGCCAGGAGGCGGTAGAGCGCTTCCCCGGGCGCGGCGTCCAGCGCACGCAGCGCCTCGGCCCGCGCATGGTCCTGCGCGTCCTGCGACCGGTAGAGCGCCGAGAGCGCACCGTGCAGGGCCGGCTCCGACGACGCGGCCGCAGCCTCCCGCAGCACGGCGAGGACCTGGTGTTCCGGCTGGAGTGCGGGCAGCGTCGCCGGGGGGCCGAGGGGGTGGAGCGCCGCCCCCGCGTCCACCTCCGCCGGGACAATGGGGCGGCCCGCCGCGTCGGCCAGGCGCACCCGGGTCGGCGCGGATTCGCCCATGGCGTAAATCTTCAGAAGCACGCGATTCCACCCCTTGCGGAGGACCACCGGCGCCGCCTGCTCGCGCGGGCTGTACGCGGCCAGGCGATCCGCCTCTCCCGAAGCCGCCCCGTTGACCCACGCCCGCCAGGAAACGGGACAATCGATGTGAAGCAGTACCGAACGCGGCTCGGTACAGCGAATCTGCGTGAAGAGGTACACCGCCGCGCCGTCGTCCGGGTGGATGGCGCGATACGGCCGCAGAACCTGCTGGAACGGCCAGGGCAGGAGCCGGCTCCACGTCACCGGTCCGCGGCTGCCCTCCATCGGCGCGTCCAGCGAAGGCGGGCCCGCTTCCGGCTCAAAGATGGTGTAGAAGTTCGAATGCAGCCGCCGTCCGAACGGGCCGGCCACCAGCCACTCCCGCACGGCCCCGCCCTGCCCGTCCAGCGCCGCCGCGCCCTCAAAGTCGCCGCGTCGGCAGTGCCAGCGAATCAGCAGCCGCCGGGCCGCATCGGCGGCCCAACCGTTGGCCGGCTTCCGGGAGAGGTAGAGCTGCAGCGCGCTTTCCAGGGCGTCGGGCGCACCCGGTTGCGCCGCATCGCTCGCCGCGGCGAGACGGAGCGCCAGTTCGGCGGCCGGGCTGTCGGGATGGTCGAGGGCGCGCTCGATCCAGAAGGCGATCTCCTGGTGCGTCTGCCCCTGCAGGGCGGCGGGGTTCTCGATCACGGCCCGGACTTCGGCCGCCAGCGGGACCGTCGCATCCTCCCCCGCGGGGGTCGGCAGGGCTGCCAGCAGCACGAACAGGAGGAGGCCGCCTCCCGCCCGGATCCATCGCACGGCGGTCATGGCCGCTTCTCCAGAACGTACTCATAGGCGTCAAGCGCATCCGCCCGGTGGCAGAAGCGGCGGAAGGCGTCGTAGTCGTCGCGGGCGATGCGGGTGCTGGTCAGGTGTACCGATCGCGAGACCGTCAGGACATTGCCCTGCAGCGAATAGGTGGCCTCGAGAAAGCCGAAGGGGCGCCGCAACTCCACGTTCTCCGGCGGGTTGGCCAGGACATACCCCTCCGGCAGGTGCACCCGCAGCCGGCGCTCCAGCGCGAACGGCTTGTGCAGCACCACGTCGTGGGCGCGGACCGAGCTCTCGGCGAAGCGGCCGAGACGGGCCGGGAAGGGCTTGTCGTCCTGTTCGCTGCGCAGCCATTCGATGGGCAGCCGGAAACGCAGCGTCTCGCCGACCCGGCGGGCCTGCTCGTGAATCTTCAGTCGCGTACGCAGCGTCACCCGCGACGCGACCGGCTCGCCCGTCTCCTCGTAGTCGACGTTGTTGATGGTCACCGGCCCGTACCGGCGGGAGGTGACAGCGTTCAGGACGCCGTGGCGGCGGCCGGGTTCGGCGAAGTAGAAGCGGAGGTACATCGCCCCGATGCCGGAGGTCGTGACCGCCTCGTTGAGGGCCGCCATGCCGTTGGCCTGGATGCGGAGGTCGCCTTCCGCGCGCCAGAGATGGTCGGTCGCTTTCGGGGCCGGGATCTCCACCAGTTCGGCGCCGTCGGGGCGGACGATGACGGAATGTGCGCCGGCGTCCATGGCGGGAATGCCATCGAGGGTCCGGTGCTGCGTCGTCCCGTCCAGGTAGTAGATCTTCCCTTCGATCTCCACCGCGGCGATGGCGTGGTTGAAGTGGTTGAGGAGCGCCAGGGACAGGTCCTCGCGACCGCGACCGACCTGGGGGCCCTCCTCCTCGGTCGCCCGCAGGATGACCGGCCACGCCCGGAGGCCCAGCTCCCGCGCCATGACCTGCAGGAGCGCCGCCTTGTCCTTGCAGTCGCCGAAGCGCCGCTGAAAGACGGTGCTGACCTTGTAGTTCTTGTAGCCGTGGACGCCGAACTCCCAGGCGACGTTCTGCACGTTGTTGACGACCCAGCGATAGACCGCGTCCATCTTTTCGACGGGCGAGTCCTGCCCGGCCGTGAGTTCGTGCACCTGCGCCCGGATCTCCGGGGTGATGTCAAACTGGTCCTTGACCAGGTGCCAGTACCAGATGGCCATCTCGTCCCAGGACGCGAAGGTGCTCACCTGCACCTGCGGCGTAAGCTCGCGCAGGGGGGGCATGTAGGGCTCGATCTCGATGGCGTCCAGGTTGCGCATCTCCCAGACGCGCCGGGTCCCCCCCTCGCCGTCCAACGCTTCGACAACGGGATCGGGCACATCCCCCACCCGGTGCAGGTACACCTCGCGCCCCTTCGGCGTCACCAGCATGTAGCGGGCCCGGACTGCGGGGTAGTCCTGCCGGAAATAGAACGCATCGCCGAAGTAGTCGCCGAAGAACCCCTTTTTGAACTCGTCGATGCGGTACGCCACCTCGATGACGTCGCCCTTCTCCAGCGGCGCGAAGCTGAGGTGCTTGCGCGGCGAATAGCCCGGCACGGAGAAGTCGTTGACCTGCGGGACATCGATGGAGCCGTCCGCGCGCAGCACGCGCGCCGTCACAAGGGCCAGCGTCTCGGTCTCTTCGTCATAGCCAATCCAGGTGGAGGCGAGCTCCCGCGCCGCATCGTCATCCAGCACCTTGACGATGTGATGCGTCAGGCGGCTGCTGGTGCCGTCGGGGTGAATCCGGTTGGCCCGCTCGTTGAGCAGGTAGAGCCGCGAGTCTCCGCGGCGAACCGGATGGTCCCGGTGCGCGGCCACGAACTGCCGCAGGTCCTCGATGCGCGTCCCGAGCGTTTCGGCCTCGCCCTGCAGGTGCGCCAGTCGGCGCTGCAGCCCCACCAGCGTGGGCTGGAGCCGGAGCGCCTCGTTCCAGACGGCGATGGCCTCCTGCCGCCGGTCGAGCCGATCCAGCACCCGCCCCTTCAGGGCCAGCATCTCCGCGTCCTCCGGCGCAATCCGGAGCGCCGCCTCCGCCGCGGCGAGGGCGGCCTGGAGGTTGCGGGCCCGCAGATAGGCCTCCACCAGCCGTTCCCGCAGGACCCGCCGGTAGGGCGTGGCCGCGAGGAAGGACTTCAGCACATCGATGAGCGGCTCGGCCTGCCCGAGGCGCAACAGCGCTTCGATCCGTCCGTCCTGCCCCGTGGCGTCGGTGATGTCGAACTCGTTGAGGCGGCGGTAGAACTCGGCCGCCCGCCGGTTGGCCCCGCGCGCCAGCGCGTCGGCCCCCGCCCGCAGGAGCACCGGCCGCGCGTCCGGGTGCTGCCGGGCAATCCGGGCCAGCGTGCGCGCCGCAAGCGCTTCCCACTCGAGCGCCTTGTAGACGTCGAAGAGCGCCAGCTTCGCCGGCAGCGCCAGCGGATTGGCCAGCGCGGCCTCCTCCGCCAGTTCGCGGGCATGCCGGAAGTTCCGCATCGAATAGAGGTAGTATTCCGCCAGACGAACGCGGGCCTCGACCTCGGCCGTATTCCCCATGCGTCCCCGGTCGATGGCCCGCTCAAGCGCCATCCGCCGGGGGTTTTCGTCGCGATCGGCCTCGTGGGCGAGATGGTCGGTCGCCGCGTCCGCGAAGGCGATGCAGTAGGCGGGGTCGTCGTCGCCCCCCCGGATCGCGCGGACCAGATACTCCAGGTCCTTGCGGTCGGCAACCCCCAGGGTCCCGCGCCGCCGCAACAGCCAGCCGAGATAATAGTTCGTGCGGGCGAGCTCCGGCTCCAGCGCCAGCGCGCGCGCAAAGGCCTGCAGCGCACCGGAGCGCAGACCGTCGCCCCCCGCGGAGGGCGCCCCCGCCCCGGCGGGCGCATCCCCCCGCGCAAGGGCCAAGTCGAGGTGGTTGACGCGCTCGGCGCCCTCCCCGAGGCGATGCGCGCTGCCGTGCGCTACCGCCTCGTCGGGCCGATCGGGCGGCCTGCCTA
>CAZKKD010000088.1:0-2070 GCA_964553265.1 uncultured Planctomycetales bacterium
CCTCATCCGCCGAAAGGCGGAAGGAAGGGGCCCGTAGCAACGAGCTCGCCGGGGGCATGCTGGACGCGATGTGGAACCAGCACACGGGCCGCGGCGGCGCCACCGACGGCCGCGTGCTCGACCGCGACGCCGACGCCTGCGAGGCCGGCGCGCGAGTGGACCTGCCCACACTCCCGCGCCTCCACAACCGGAGCGCCGCGTACGTCGACGGCGACACCGGCGCCACGCTGGGGACGGGGGCGACGAAGGCCATCGAAAGCCGGGAGGGCTTTGCGCTCGAACTGCGGGTCCGCTTCGATACCCTTACGCCCTGGCAGGTCCTCTTCGACAGCCGGGGACCGGAAGGCCGGGGTCTCTTCGTCCAGCTCACGGATCGCGGGACGCTGAAACTGACCATCATTGGCCGCGCCTGGGGTGCGCCGGGCGCGCTGAACGGCAACGGCTTCGTCGAGTCCGCCTGCGAGTGCGACACCGGACTGCTGCAGGCCGGCAACGATCACCAGATCCTCTTCAGCATCGACGGCGGACCGAAGCTGATGACCGTCATGGTCGATGGCGTCCTCTGCGACGGCGGGGCCGACCGCCAGTTCGGCTGGAGCCGCTTCCACCCCTGCCTGATGGAGCCCAACGGTGCGCCACAGGCCACCCTCGCGCCCGGCCTCGACGGCGACCTGCTGGGCCTGCGGCTGTACGACCGGTATCTCCTCACCAGCGAAGGCGTCGGCAACTGGCGCGCCGACAGCGGGGAGGCGACCGCATGACCTCCCGCGAACGCGTCCTCACGGCGCTCGACGGCGGAACACCCGACCAGGTCCCGATCCTCGAGTTTCTCATCGACCAGCGCGTCTGGAAGGCCCTCGCTCCGGACGCGACCGACATGGCCGACGCCATGGACCGCATCGGCTTTGACGGCGTGGGGTGCGGCGCCCGGTTCGAGCGGACCGCGCCCGAGGCCGACGGCAGCTACACCGACGAGTGGGGCGTCACCTACCGGCCCGGTCCGGAAGCGATGGATCACCCCGTCCGCGGCCCAATCCGTACGCTCGCCGATGCAGAGGCCTACGAGCCGCCCGACCCGGAGGCGCCCCACCGCCTGGGCAACCTGCCGCACGTGGTGGAGCGATTCGCGGGCCGGCGGGCCATCTGCTTCCACCACCGCGCCGCCTTCATGTGGTCGGCCTACCTGATGGGCCTGGAAGACCTCCTCATGGCCTTCCTCACCGAGCCGGAACTCGCCACCACCGTCCTCGACAAGGTGCTTGAGGCCAACATGGGCGTGATCCGGCGCGCCATCCGTGCGGGGGCGGAGGTCATCGTCCTCGGCGACGACTACGCCGCCAACACGGGGCCGCTCTTCAGTCCCGACGTCTTCCGCACCTTCCTCGCCCCGCGCCTGGCGAAGATGATCCGCATGATCCACGACGAGGGCGCGCGCGTCGTGAAGCACAGCGACGGCAATATCTACCCCCTCCTCGACGACATCCTCGCCTGCGGCCCCGACGGCCTCAACCCCATCGAGCCGGTCGCCGGCATGACCCTCGCCGAGACCCGGCGCCGCGTCGGGCCGGACCTCTGCATCTGCGGCAACATCGACTGCGGTGAGCTCCTGTCGCACGGCTCGCCCGAAGCGGTGCGGGACGCGGTCCGGCAGGCCATCCACGACGGCGCCGGCAACGGCGCGTTCATCCTCACGAGCTCGAACAGCCTCCACTCCTCCTGCCGGCCGGAAAATGTCCGCGCCATGGTGGAGGCCGGCCAGACCTTCGGCCGGCTCCCGGTACGGGAGGGCGCCGCATGATCCGCCCCGTCGCCCCCGACTGGGACGCGCTCCTGGCCAACCTCCGCCGGGAGGGCACGCCCGACCGCGTCCACCTCTTCGAGCACGGCATCGCGGACAATGTCCAGGCCGCCATTGCGGAACGCTACGATCTCTGGGCAGACCTCCCCGACGGGACGCCCGACGCCGCACTCCGGCGGAGCCTTGCCGTCCACCGCTTTCTCGGCATCGAACTCGTGCGCATGTTTCCGCCGGGCGGCCGCATTGTCGCGCCCAAGCGCGACGGCGCCTGG
>CAZKKD010000088.1:2080-11665 GCA_964553265.1 uncultured Planctomycetales bacterium
TCGACACCTTTCCCTGGCCGAAGCCGGACAACGCCGACCTGACCGACATGGATCGCTTCGAGGCGCTGGCCCCCGAGGGGATGCGCGCCTTCCACGTGCTCGACCTGTGGGAGGTGGTGCGCGAGCTCATCGGCTTCGAGCAGCTCTGTTACGCGCTGTACGAAGACCCCGACTTCGTCGAGGCCGTCTTCGCGCGGGTCGGCGACTTCGCCCTCGGCATCGCCGATCGGCTGACCGGTTACGAGACCTTCGGCGCGCTCTACATCGCCGACGACCTGGGGCACAAGACCGGGACGCTCATCCACCCGGACCAGATCCGCCGGTTCGTCCTCCCGTGGCACAAGCGGCTCGTGGACCTGGCGCACCGCCGCGGCAAGCTGGCCTTCCTCCACTCCTGCGGCGACATGTACACGCTCATCGACGATTACATCGACGAGATCGGCATCGACGCCAAGCACAGCTTCGAGGACGCCATCCTCCCGGTCGACGAGGCGAAGCGCCGCCACGGCGACCGGCTGAGCCTCCTCGGCGGCATCGACGTCGACTTCCTCGCCCGCGCCACGCCCGACGCCATCCGGGCCCGCACGCGGGAGGTGCTCTCGGTCTGCCACCCGGGCGGCGGCTACTGCCTCGGCTCCGGCAACTGGGTAACCGACTACATCCCGCCGGACCACTACCTGGCCATGATCGACGAAGCCCGGCGCTTCACCGCCTGAAGGAACCCGACATGAAACGGAGCGAGATCAACCGCAGCATCGACCGCGCCCGCGCCTTCTTCCGCGAGGCCGGCTTTCCCCTGCCCCCCTGGGCGGACTGGGGGCCCGACGACTGGGCCGCCGCCGGGCCGGACTGCGACGAGGTGCGCGTCGTGCGCCTGGGCTGGGACGTGACCGACTTCGGCTCCGGCGACCTGGCCCACATCGGCCGCACCATCTTCACCCTCCGCAACGGCCGGCACGGCGATCCCGACCACCCCAAGAGCTATGCCGAGAAGGCCATGTGCCTCTTTCCGCAGCAGAAGTCCGTCATCCACTGCCACCGCCACAAGCGCGAGGACATCATCTGCCGCGGCGGCGGCGTGGTGGCCATCGAGCTCTGGCAGGCCACGCCGGACGAGCAATTGGCCGAGGCGCCGTTGACCGTCAGCGTGGACGGCTGCGCCACCACGGTGGCCGCCGGCGAAGCGCTCCGCCTGGCCCCCGGGCAGTCCGCCTGCGTGCCGCCCATGGTCTACCACCGTTTCTGGGGCGAAGGCGACGGGCCGACCCTCTCCATGGAGGTATCCTCGGTCTGCGACGATTTGACCGACAACCTTTTCCTCGATGCGGGCGAGCGCTTCCCCGCCATCGAGGAAGACGAGCCGCGCCGCTGGGTGCTGTGCTCGGAATACGCGAACCTCTCATAAGAGAGACGGAGGACCGACCATGCCTTCTCCCAACATCATCCTCATCCTCACCGACCACTTCCGCCGCGATGCGTTGCGGCCGGACCTGACGCCGCACCTGATGCGTCTGGCCAATCAGGGCACGCGCTTCACCAACGGCTACAGCGCCTCGCCGCTGTGCCAACCCGCGCGCAACTGCATCATCACCGGCCGGCACGCCGGCGACAATGGCATCACCGGCAACCAGCAGCCGCCGCTCAGCGATGCGTTGCGCGCCGACACCTTCATGCACAAGCTGCGGGACGCAGGGTACCACACCGCGCTGGTGGGCAAGCATCACTACCTCGACCGCTACGGCATCGGCATGGACGTGACCGGGGACAACGAGGCGATCGAGGCCTACGGCTTCGACCACGTCTTTCAGGTCCAGGACGACGGCGAAAACAGCCACAACGATGACGAGTACACCCGCTGGCTGCGCGAGCAGGGACGCCTGGAAGCGTTCCGCGAGGCACTTCGGAGCAACGCCGGCACCCATCCCTTCGCGCCGGACGAGACGGCCGACGGCTTCATCGGCGTCCACGGCGTCCGCTTCGTCGAGGACTACGACGGGGACAAGCCGTTCTACCTCAACCTTTCCTTCATCGGTCCGCACCCGCCGTTCTGGCATCCCGGCGAGACGCGCGACGGCCTGGCCGACCGCATGCCGGTCAAGGGCGCGGACGACACCCCGGCCCTGCGCAGGCAACGCTGCCGGTACCTGGAGAAGTGCGCCCTCATCGACAGCTACGTGGGCCGCCTCCTGGACGCCCTGGACCGGAAGGGCATGCTCGACAACACGGTCATCCTCTTCACCAGCGACCACGGCGACATGCTCGGCAACCACGGCATCTGGGACAAGCGGTACTTCTACGAGGAGAGCGTGGGCGTCCCGCTCTTCCTCGCCGGCGGGCCCATCGAGGGCGAAGCCCGCATGTGCGGCGCACGCCTCAGCAAGGCCCTGGTAAGCCATCTCGACCTCTACCCGACCATCCTCGACCTGGCCGACGTTCCGCAGGCCCGCCACCCGCAACGCCCCGGACGCTCGCTCCTGCGCATCCTCGACGCGTCTGTCCCCGGCCACGACCATGTCCTCGCCGAGCTCGCCACCGCCATGATGATCCGCACCGGCAACTGGAAGCTTGTCTTCGATCCGCAGGCCGGCGGCGTCCAGCAACTTTTCAACCTGGCGAACGATCCCGACGAATGCCGCAACCTGGCCGGCGAGCCGGGCTACGAACCGGTCGTCCTGGACCTCACGCAGAAGCTGCTGGAAAGCAAGATCCGCCGTAGCCAGGTCACCCAGGCCAAGGAGGAGCAGCGCCTCCAGCGCGTTCACATCGGCTGAAAGCGCACGCTCTCCCGATCCGACCTGCAGCCGGCCCACGCGCAGTGACGCGGCCACCCTCTTGACGGCGGCCACCCGACGGGCAACATTGTGCCCATCGGTGCGGCGTCGCGACCGCCGCGACGCCCGACGCCCACACAAGGAGAAACCGCGTGATCCTCGACCAGCTCTCCCACGCCGACCGCCTGCTCGACCTGCACCCCCGCTTCGCCGAAGCCTTCGCTTTTCTGCGGGACGTGGTCGCTTCCGGGCACGAAGACGGCCGCATCGACATCGATGGCGATGCCCTCTACGCCATGCTCGTCCGCGAGGACGGCCGCGGCCCCGACGCCGCCCGCCTGGAGAGTCACCGCGACTACATCGACATCCAGTACGCCGTCAGCGGCGACGAGATCATCGGCTGGAGCCCCGCCGGCAGCGCCCATCCCGGCGAGGGATACGACGCGGACCGCGATGTCGAGTTCCACGTCGGAACGCCCCAGGCCTGGTTCCCGACGCCCGCCGGCGCACTCGCCGTCTTCTTCCCGACCGATCTCCACGCCCCACTGGCGGGGACCGGCCCCATCGTCAAGATCGTCGTCAAGGTCCATGTCTGAAGAGTCACGGCGCCAGGCCGCCCCCCCAACCGCACAAAGGATTCTCTCATGAGCCCCTTCCTGCCCTTCCACGAACGCCTTCTCCCCGCGCCCCTCGACGGCGGCTTCCGCCGGGCCGGTCACTGGGTCTGGTGCGGCTCGGTGATCCGGGGGGAGGACGGGCAGTTTCACATGTTCGCCTCCATGTGGACGCATGACGTCCCGTTCCGGAACAACTGGCTCACCAATTCCATGGTCGTCCGCGCCGTCGCCGACACCGCCGAGGGGCCGTACACCTTCGTCGAGGAGGTTCTCCCGCCCCGCGGCGCCGAACACTGGGACGGCTGCATGACGCACAACCCCACCATTCACCGGTGCGGCGACACCTATCTCCTCTACTACACCGGCGCCACCTACAGCGATCCGATTCCCCAGCGTGGCCCCGCCCCCGAAGAACAGGAACGCGAAGCCCACGCCAATCAGCGCATCGGCCTCGCCACCGCCCCCTCGCCCGAAGGCCCCTGGACCCGCGGCGATGCCCCGATCCTCCAGCCCCGCCCCGGAAAGTGGGACGGGCTCATCACCACCAACCCCGCCCCCTGCGTCCTCGACGACGGCCGGGTACTGCTCCTCTACAAGTCGGTCCCCCGGCGGGGCGGCGTCATCATGTATGGCGTCGCCATGGCCGAACGCTACGACGCCCCCTACGAACGCCTCCGCGACAACCCCATCCTCTGGGACGGCCGGGACGATATCAGCTACGAAGACGCGTACGTCTGGCGCGAAGACGGCCGGTACCACATGCTCTTCAACGACATGCGCGGCGTCCTGACCGGCGAGCACCACGCCGGCGGCCATGCCGTCAGCGAGGACGGCATTCACTGGCGCATGGCCGACCCGCCCAAGGCCTACAGCCGCACCATCGAATGGCTCGACGGCACCACCACGACGCAGGGCTCGTTCGAGCGCCCGCAACTGCTCATCCAGGACGGCGTTCCGACCCACCTCTTCGCCGCCACCGCCAACGGCAACGGCTGGTGGGAGGACGCCACCGAGACCTGGAGCATGGTGGTCCCCCTGCGCACCTGATCGGAGCCGCCGCGCACGCCAGCCCGGGTCGGCCCTCTGTGCCTTGCGGGCCTCCGGGCGCCGGGCCTTCGCAGCCAGCGCGTCCCCGGATCGCCGGATGCGCACCATCGCGGTATGCAGCGCCAGAGAGGCCTCCGGAACGACCGTGCAAACGATTCTCCAAGACAACCACACCACTCGAAACGGACTCCAGCTAAAGTGCTTTTGCTGCTCCCGAAACCATTCGGTCCAGACGGTGCCCCGAAGCACTCCCCACGATCTACACATTCTGCCCCGGAAAAAGCCAAGTAGACGGATTTTGCTCAAGCCGATGCCTCCGGACGCCGTTGAAACCAATAGCGCCATCAGGAGGCAAATGCCATGCTGGAAGTCGTCTGCTGCGTCTGCGGCAAAGTGAAGCGAAGCGGTGAGTGGGTGCAGGCCAATCCCCTGCCCGGCTGCCGTGTATCGCACGGATACTGCCGCCAGTGCGCCGACAAGCTCCTCGCCGAGGTCAAGCGGTACCGCCGTCAGCGCATGGGCGCCGGCTCGCGCGCCGTCGCCTGACCGCTGCCACGGCTCTACCGCCTCCCACCCCATTCCGGCAGGTGCCGCTTTACGACTGTCCCGAATGCATACTTTTCTCCCCGCCTCCACCCGATTGCTTCGCCGCGCCTTCTTCTTACATTAAGCATTGTTCAAAAACCACTAACAAATGACAGTGCCACGCCTTGACTCTTTCATCAAAATCTTTTTTCGTTCTTGCCCGCCATAACTCCGGAAAACAAGTTGACAGCCGCCCCCGAATCAATAATAATGAAAAAAATCCCTAGCCGATCCATTCACAAGATTCAGGGAAATCGAAAAGCGAAGGGGCCGAACCAATGCAGGAAAAGCTTCTCACCAGCGGGCAGGTCGCTGAAATCTGCCAGGTTTCCGTGCCAACGGTGCTGAACTGGATTAACTCCAGCTTCCTGCCGAGCTACAAGACTGCCGGCGGTCACAACCGGATCAGCCCGCTTGGGCTCCTGCGGTTCCTCTCCGAGCGCAACATGTTCATCCCCGACGACTTGTACGAAATGGCCAACGTCGAACCCGGCAGCATCCGCAGCGGCGAATCCGGCCGCAAGCCGGTGGCGATTGTCGCGGACGACGATGCGGTGGTCCGCTCGCTCATCCGCGAGGTGCTGGACTCGGTCCATTACATGGTGGTCGAGGTCAAGGACGGACTCGAAGCCTGTCTTCAGCTTGGCCTCTTGCGGCCGGAGCTGCTGATTCTGGATCTTCTTATGCCGCAGATGGATGGCCTGCAGGTGATCCAGACCATCCGCAAGCAGCCGGAACTGCAGGACACGCGCGTCATTGTCATCAGCGGCAACCTGACCGACGAAGCGCGGCGCGAGCTGGAAGCGGCCGGCATTGAGCACATTCTCCAGAAACCGGTGCCCATCACCGAGTTCATCCGCCTCGCCGGCCTCGGCCGCGAAGCCAACCGCTGATTCTACCCCAGCCACTCCGGCGCCTGCCAACCCGGCAGGCGCCGTGCTGTCCTGCCTCCATCTTCCCGTACGTCAGATGGTTTGGACTTCCGGCAGACGGCACTTGCCCTTCTATTGCTGTTCGCTGCCCGGCCCGGCCACCGACAAATCGGCCGGCTAAGCTGCCTGCAGAAAGTATTTGGACGTTCAGCCGGCCGTCGACGGGGTGGATGCGAGGAGCGAGCGAAAAGCGATGTTTTCCCATCGGTTACAGCGAGGGACGACGCAGACGCCCCGTCGACGGCTGGCCCGCAGGGAGCTTCAGCGGCGGCCCGCCTCTTCGTTGCCGCTCGTCACCGATGGATCCGCATCGCTTCCTCGCGGCGCCTCGATGCAGACCACCGCTGAAGCTCTGAACGTCCAAAGACTTCCTGCAGGCAGCTTAGTCCGAGCCCTCATCTGCCAGCGGATACGGTGGCCAGATCAGGTCCGCCCGTCGGGGCTTCGACGCATTGCGAACGTGGACCTGCAACAGGCGTTCATACGCCGGCTCATCGTACGCCCAGGCCGCTCTGCGGAGAATGGATCGGTACGCGCCCGGTCCGGTCCTGGTGATCTGCTCATGGGGCCACGCCGCGTCCGGGGGCAGGTACCGGACGAGGTACGCCAGCGCCTGGCGCAGGCCCTCCCCTTCCGGCCCCCGGTACCGCCAGAGATCCAGGCCCACCCGTTCGGCCATGGTCGCAAGCGCAAACCAGGCGTCCAGGTTGTACAGCGAGTAGCTGAGCGACCGGGTGCGCGCCAGCTCCGCCGGCATGCGCCCGTCGGCTTCGATCTGTGCAACCAGGCGGTTCGGCGCGCGTCGGGCCAGGACTGCGAACGCCAGGTCCCGCTCCTCCAGCCAGAGGGCATAGGCCGCAACCTGGACGTCGTACCAGGTGCCGTGGTTGTTCGGCTGCTCCCGTTCAGCGATTCCGAACGGATGCTCCCGCAACCAGCGGAGCAGTGCGCGGATCCAGGCCTCCACCCCCGCGTGATCCGCGTCGGACCAGTGTGCGGACGGGCGAATCAGCGTGATGGCGTCCAGCACCCGCTGCGCAATGCCCTGGGTCTCCAGCACGCCCCAGCGGTTGCCGAAGTTGAGCCCCGGCACGATCTGGGCGTGCTTCATGTGCGGGTTCATCCGAGTGGCGTCGTCGAGGAACCACACCCGCAACAGCTTCGCGGCATGCCCGGCATACCGCTCGTCGCCCGTGAAGCCATACGCCAGCCCCAGGGTGGAGACTGTGCGCACAAAACGGCTCAGGCGGGGGAGATCGTACTCCCGGTACTCGGGGTTCACCACACCGTCCCGCTCGATGTACGGGTAGGTCGTCACCGGGTTCGGCCACCAGTAGATGGAGAGCGACATGTAGTCCCGTTTGTCCCCGCTCGGCGGGATCTGTTCCTTTTCGGTGACCGAGATCGGTTCCTGTTGCAGGGCTTTCTCCGCGCCGGCAACCAGTTGCTTGAGCGCAGCCCGGAAAAACGGGTCGTCCGCGTCCAGCCGCGCCCGCACCTGCGCAATCCGGTCCGGATCCATGAAGAGCAGCTTCGGACCGGCGACAAACCTGCCGTAGGCGGCGTCAAACCGCTTCGCGTCCAGCGTCATCCCCGGATCGCGCCCGTCCAGGCCCTCCGGTACGGTCGCCCCGCAACCGATTGCCCCCATCCCGGCCGTGACCGCCAGAAGCAGACAGATAAACCACATCCGGAGCTGGCATCCCTGGGCGGGCCGGCATTGGCACACAGCCACTCTCCCTCGCGACACGAGATTGCCCTGCCTGTGCGGCACGAAACCGAAAGCGAAATGCCATTTGCTTGCACCAAGTCGCATCCGGAGCAGGAAGTACGCAGTATACGGGCAGATGTCAACCATTTGTCGGACCGGCAAGGGGCACCCCCTGCAGACCGCCGGCGTTCTTCATGGACGCCCGCCGCAATACACTGGGCGATACGCTGTACGAGACCATGCTGGGCCTCATGCCGGACCGGTACGCCGACCCGGCGGACTCCAGCCAGTCCAGCGGCATCTACGCCAACGCCCGGACCCGCACCTTCAGCATGCGCCACGGCTACGCCAGCAACGCGCTCTTCTTTGACAGCCATGTCCAGACCGTGCAGGGCAGCACCTACCGGAACCAGTCGTCCGGCCAGCCGGACTGCATCTGGGACGGCTACTGAACCAGACCAGACGCCATCCGGCCTCGACTTCCGCCGTGCCGTCAGAACCATAATTCTGCGCATCCCATTATAATGAAATAGGATACGGCCTTCCGCTATACTTCTCCTTGCTTTACCTGCATTGCAACCCAAATCTCCCCTTGACAAACCGGGCCGGACACTTCATTGTATCTGTCGCTTCAGTATACTGATTGCGCTGGCGCCACAAATCCGCGGGAGCCCCAAAAGCCCGCGGGCTTCCGGCGCCGGTGCGGACAACTCCATTCGGACAGGACATTTCGGGATTCCCCACGGACTGGCGCTTTTGAAGGAGACATCGCATGCAGACGCGTTTGCTCGGGACGGTACTGACGGCATTGGCCGTCGTGGTGCTGGCGGGGTCGTCCGCACTTGGATCGGGCCGGGGACGGCACAAACAGATCTACGTGGTCCCCACGCCCGGTGAAGTGAAGATCGATGCCAGGCTCGACGACTGGGACCTTTCCGGTCAGATCCTGAGCTACGTCGTCCCCGAGACGCAGGACATGCAGTCCGCGCGCATCGCCATGATGTACGACGGCGAGGCCCTCTACATCTGCGGCATTGTCCGCGACACCAGCCCGATGATGAACCGCCACGACCCGAAGACGGATCCGGAGAAGGCCTGGGACGCCGATGTCTGCCAGATCTTCTTCAGCCTGGATCCCGACGAGGGGTACCCGGTGGACTACAGCTCCTTCAACAAGGAGCACAAAAACGTCTCGCCGGTCGCCACCATGATGATGTGGTACTTCACCGACCGGAAGGAGCCGTGCCTGTCGATGTTCCGCGGCATGGGCTTCAGCAAGCCCCTGCAGCCGGACCTCGGGGAACGCGGCGTCATCGACCCGAAATACTACGACGGCGCCTACCGCAAGACCGAGGACGGCGGCGGATACATCTTTGAGTACCGCATCCCCTTCGAGACCATGCGCCTGACGCGCGCTCCGAAGGCCAACGACCTCCTGGCGCTCTCGCTGGCCGTCTTCTGGTCGCGGCCGGACGGGCTGAAGACCGCCGGCGGCGCGGCCTGGGCGTACGACGTGATGAGCGGGCCCGGCTTCTCGTTCCAGAGCTCCAAGGTCTGGGGCAAGCTCGTCTTCTGGCCCGAGAACGACGTGCCGGCCGAGCTGGTCCGCGCGGGCCTGCCCCCGGAGAAGCCGCTGCCGCTGAAATTCACCTACCAGGTGCCGGACGATCGCGAGCTGAGCGAGGTGACCGTCCAGTTCTACAACGACAAGAACGAGGTGGTCCGCATCCTCGTCCCGCAACAGGAGCGCCGCGCCGGCGAGAACACCGAGCTCTGGGACGGGCTCGACGACGAGGGCAATCCCCTGCCCGCCGGCACCTACACCTGGAAGGGCATCTACCACGAACCGATCAAGACGCAGTGGCGCTTTTCGGTCCACAACAGCGGCAAGCCCCCCTACCCCACCGACAACAACCGGGGCG
>CAZKKD010000089.1:0-4874 GCA_964553265.1 uncultured Planctomycetales bacterium
GAAAACCTTCGAATTCGATGAGATGGGCCGCGCCGGAAATGGTGTCGGCGCCGCCGAGAAAGCGCAGCTGCATGGTCGGCTCCTTACAGTGGGGTTTGGGTTTCTTGATCGCTCGCTATCCTAAGCCCTGCATAGGCCCGATTGCACGGACAAAGGTCGAGAAGAGACTGGGGTCGAACTGGGTGCCCATTTCCTCCTTCATGATCTGAAGCGCTTTGTAGGGGGCGACGGCCGCGCGGCCGGGGCGTCCGGTGGTCAGCGCGTCGAAGCTGTCGGCAATCCGCAGGCGGTCAATTCCCTGCTCGGCCAGCTCCTTCGTCGTCCGCTTGCGGCGGGCCCCGAGGCGGGCTGCGCGGGCGATGCTGTCGCGGATTTCGTTAAAGGCGTCGGGCCGGCGTCCGATCAGCACCACGTCCACGCCCTGCTCGACCAGGGCCTGCGCCAGCCCCTGCCCCATGGTGCCGGTGCCGATGACGCCCGTCGGTGCGGGCAGGATGGTCCCCATGACTGCCTCCGGTTTGCGTTGACTGTCGGTCCGCGGGGCCCGGCCGGGCCCGTCGCGGCCGCACCGGTTTCTTATCCGCATTTTCCGATAATGTCAAAGGGGGAGCCCGTCTCCGGACGATACAATCAGTAGGCGCACAAGGAGGTTAGGGTGCGTCCGCCCGGCCGGGCCCACCGGCGCCGCCGCGGACGCCCCGTGGGATTGTGGACAAAACCCGTTGACCGGAAAGACGTTGCAACCGGTCGTCAGCTGAAGAAGAGAGCCTGCCGTGTCCGACTGCACGACCCCGCTCCCGCGCCTTGGCCCCGTTCCGGCGGCGGCGCTGGCCGCCCTGGCCGGCGTCTGGATGGCCTGCGCACCGGTCGGGCACGCGGCGGAAACGGTGCCCGAGGCCGTCGCCGCGGGTGAGGCCACGCCCGCCGCCGCGGCCGGGGACGCCCCGGGGGCGCGGTCGGTCCTGGTCCGCCTCGACGGCACCGGCAGTTATGACCCCGAGAACGAGAATCTTTCCTACCGCTGGACCCAGATCGAGGGCCCGGAGGTCGCGCTCTCCGACCCCGCCGCGGCGCGCCCGCACTTCCGCACGCACCGGCCCGGTGTCTACCGCTTCAGCCTGGTGGTGAGCGACGGCGCCGAGACGAGCGACCCGGCGGTCGTCACCGTCCGCGTCGAACGCCCCAACAGCCCGCCCGAGGCCATCGCCCCGCTCGGGCTCGAGACCGAGGTGGGCGTGCCCGTGGCCATCGACGGATCGAAGAGCCGCGACGCCGACGCCGACGCGGTCACCTACCGCTGGCGCCAGGTGGCGGGCCCGCCGCTCTTCCTGGACGCGGACGCGATCCACGCCGCCAAACTGGAGATCACCCCGGCCCGGCCCGGCGTCTACGAGTTCGAGCTCGTCGTCTACGACGGGCAGGAGCCCTCCCGGCCGGCCCGGACGCGGCTGGTGGTGCGTCCGCCCAACCGCGCGCCGCGGGCCGACGCCGGCCCCGGGCAGACGGTGCGGATCGAGCCCCCCGCCGGCCGCGCCGCCCCCGAGGCCCCGCGCGACGCCCCGGTCGCGATGGCGCCGCAGGAGGTGGTGGCCCAGCCCGGCCGGCCGGTGGTCCTCGACGCCAGCCGCAGCTATTCGCCCCGCGGGCGGCCGCTGCGGTACTACTGGCAGCAGCGCGGCGGGCCGTTCGTCGAGGCGTTCGAACGGGTCGACGGCGCGGAGAGCCGCCTGCGCTTCGTCCCGCCGGAGCTGGGGACCTATGCCTTCAGCCTCATCGTCAGCGACGGCGAGTACGAGTCTCCCCCGCGCCGCGTGCAGGTGCAGGTGGTGGAGGGCAATGCCCCGCCGGTCGCCCAGATCCGCGCCCCCCGCCGCGCCAACGTGGACGAACGCATCGAGCTCGACGGCGCCGGCAGCTATGATCGCGAAAACCGCACGCTCGAGTATCACTGGCGGCAGGCCGCCGGCCCGCGCATCCTGGAGGTCGGCCTCACCGAGCGGGACGACCCCGCCGTCGCCGTCTTCACCCCGCGCGAGCCGGGCGCGTACGTCTTTGAGCTCACGGTCGGCGACGGCGAGCTGTTGAGCAAGCCGGTCCGCGCCGCCGTCCTCGTCCAGAAGCCCAACCAGGCGCCCCGCGTCGAGACGGTCGACCGCATCACCTGCGCCCCCGGCGAAGCCTTCGCCCTGCAGGCCCGCGGCGAGGACCCCGAGGGCGCGCCGCTGGCCTACACGTGGCGGCAGGTGGGCGGGCCGCCGCTCCTGGAGAAGGACGCCCCGCAGCGGGAGCTCCGTCTCGTCGCGGCCGAGCCGGGCGTCTACCGCTTCGAGGCCACCGCGCACGACGGGCGGACCGCCTCGGCCCCCGCACGCTGCGAGGTGACGGTCGCGCACCCCAACGCCGCGCCCATCCCGGTGGCGAAGGGCTTGGTCCAGGCCTGGGTGGGCGAGCCGGTGACCCTCGACGCCCGCGCCTCCACCGACGCGGAGGGCGACGAGCTTTCCTATGCCTGGCGCGTGAGCGAGGACCACCCGCAGACCACCTATCGCCTCCTCGACGCCCGGACCGCGGAAGCGTTCTTCACGCCGCTCGCGCCGGGCGACTTCGTGGTGGAGCTCCGCGTCAGCGACGGCGCCAGCGAGAGCGAGCCGCTGCGCATCACCGTCCGGGCCCGCGACCGCGCGTCGCTGCCGGCGGTGGCGTTGACGCCGGAGGACTAGTACCCTGTCAGCCTTGAAACCATGAATGCGGGTGAAGGCAAACAATGGTTCTACAAGGCGCGAGGAGGGCGAAGCCCGGGTGGCTTTCACCGACGAGCAACGCAGTAGAAACGTTGTTTGCATTCACAGAAGGAAACAAGCTCTACCTTCTTGTCCATTCTGGCGGGTCGCTTCGTCGTTGCACGCTTGCCGAGACTTCCAAGTCGCGGCTGCGAGTGCGCCTCGAATCGCCCTCGCCAGAATGGATCTGCATCCATGGGTTCAAGGCTGACAGGGTTCTCGTCATGGAAGGTGGACAGATTCTCCTGGTGCTTCTCGGCGCCGCGGCGCTGCTGGGCCTGTACCTGTTCACGCGCACCGGCGGCGCGGAGAAGCGCGAGGCCGAACGGCGCGACGCCGCCCTCGACGCGTTCCGCAAGACGCACGAACGCGTCCGCAAGAGCCGCGCCGGCGAGGCCGGAGACGACGCGCCCGACCCCGGCCGCATGGCGGACCAGATCGACCGCTGGGCCGACGAGGACGGCCGCAAGGCCGCCGACACGGTCCGCCACCTGATGGACAAGTAATCCCGACGGGAGACAATCATGCGCCTGCTCCTTGCCTGCACCGCGGCACTTGTGCTCTTCCTCGCCGCCGGATGCGACATCCCCGCCGTCAGCGACCGTCCGCTGCCGGAAGCGCTGCCCGATCCCGAGCCGGTCCGCGTGGTTGCCGGCCCGTGGCTGAGCAGCCTGCGGCCGGATCGTTTCACCGTCTGCTTCGTCACCGACCGTCCCGCCGAGAGCGGGGCGCGCCTCACGGGGGGCGGGGCCTGGTTCACCCGCCGCAACAGCTTCAAGCGCCGGATCCACACACTCGACTTCACCGGGCTCGATCCGGGCGCCACCTACCGCTGCGACCTTCTCGTCCCCGACGGCGACGCGGTTTCCGCATTGGTCACGACGCTGCCCCCGGCCGGCGCGGACGCCACCGTCGCGGTGGTGACCGGCGGCGGCGATCTCGGCGCGGCGCTGGCGGCTGCGGTCGCGCGCGACCCCGATGCGATTCTGCTGGCCGGTCCCCTCGCCGGTGCGAACGACGCCGAGACCTGGATCGACGAGGTGCTCCGCCCCCACGCCGAGCTTCTGCGGGGCCGGACGCTCCTCTGGGCGCCGGACCCGTCGGCGCTCTCGGCGGAGGGGGCGGCGGCGCTCTTTCCCGAGACGGCCAGCCCGGAAGGCTACGTCGCCGACGTGGGGGCGCTGCGCCTCGCCATCGTCGCTCCGGACGAGCTTCGCGACCAGAACCTCTTCCGCCTCGTGCCGTGGCTGGAGGAAGCGACCGGCGCAGCCGGCGGACGCGTGACGGTGGCGGCGCTGCCCGCGGCGCTGGCGCTGCCCGGACCGGGGGGCCTGCAGAGCGGGCTCCTGGAGCGGCTCGCGCCGGTCTTCGAGCGTGGGCGGGTGGCCGCGGCGTTGTCGCTGCGGGCCGGGTTCTACCACCGCACCGCGCCGCTCGGATCGGGCGGAACCGGGGTCCAGTACCTTGCCCTCCCCGCCGCGGGCGCCGCCGTGGCGCCGCCCGCGCCGAGCGACTACACCGCCGCCCTGGCCCCGGCCGCGGGCGCGTGCCTGCTGCGGGTCGCGGGCGGTCGGCTGGAGGGGCGTGTGCTGGGGCCGGACGGGAGCGCCATCGACACTTTTGCCGCTGGTCCGGACACCCCGCCGGCCATTGATCGGCGCCAGCTGGTCAGCGCCGCCTGGGCGCGCGTCAGCCAGCGGCGCGAGGTCCGCGCCGTCGCCCGCCAGGCGGCGCGCGCGGTGGCGAACCCGGCCCGTCCCGGCGAGCTCCGTTTCGTGGTCGCCAACCCGTCGCCGCTTCCCTTCGAGGGGACGCTGGTCTGGCGGTTCGCCAACACCGCGTTCTTTGTGGAGCCGGAGAGCGCCCAGTTCGACCTGCAGCCCGGCGCGGCCGTGGCGTCGGTCTTCCGCTTCCGGCCGTCGGGCCGCGATACCGAGGCGATGCCGACCCTCTTCGTCGCCTCCGCCCGCGGCGGCGAGGCGTCCCAGGAGCTGCTGCTCACCTGGCGGCGGAGCCTCACCGTCCCGCGCGTGGAGGGCGACTACGTCATCGACGGCCGTCCGGAGGAAGCGTGGTGGGGCGGGGCCGCGGCGG
>CAZKKD010000089.1:4884-11545 GCA_964553265.1 uncultured Planctomycetales bacterium
GGGTTCGTCCTCGTCGACGGACAGGAGCCTGCCGAGGCCGGGGTGCGCGCCTGGATGGCGGCCGGGCCGATGGGGCTGCGCGTGCGTTTCCGCTGCGCCCTGCCGGAGGGCGCGGCGCCCACCGCGTCCGTCACCGCGGCCGACGGACGCGTCTGGCAGGACGAGTCGGTCGAGATCTTCCTCGACCCGGACCACCGCGGCCGGGACTTCCGGCAGCTCGCGGTCAACACCGCGGGGGTGCTTCTCTCGGCGGACAGCCGGCTCGGCCGGCGGTGGAACCCCGACTGGGAGGCCGCCGTCGAGGTGCGCGACGGGCGTTACAACGTGGAGATGCTCATCCCGTACACCTCCCTCAACCGGCCGCACCCGCCCGCGCGGGGCGAAACCTGGGGGATCAACCTGACGCGCAACGACTACACCGGCGACGCCGTCCGCGTCCACCAGTCCGCCCCCACCTTCGGCTCCAACGCCCGGGCCGGCTGCTACATGGCCGTCACGTTCGAGTAGCCCCGCCGGCGTCCCCCACATCCCCTTCGTTCACGACGCCGGCCGGAAGGTCACCAGTCGTACCGTGTGCGCCGGCAGGGGCAGGTCCAGTTCCTTCGGCGCCGCGTCGATGCGCTGCGACGCGTCCAGCGTCAGTTCGTGATCGTCGTCGACCAGGAACTGCTCCATCACCGTGTCCGGCCCCACCGGCAGGCCGGAGAGATCCACCCGCACGCGCTCGGCCGGGTCGGCGAAGTTGCTGAGGATCACCGCCGCGGTCTTCGCCGTTTCCGAGGCGGAGGCGCAGAGCGCGAGGCCGGTCTCCTCGTTGCCGCCGGAGACGCCGATGCGGTCGCCGGATTGCAGCAGGTTGGCGAAGGCGACCAGGCCGTAGTAGTTCTTGCCCGGAATCAGGTGACGATCGAACATGCCCAGTCCGCAGAGCGGAAAGGCGGCGTAATAGTTGGCCACGTCCAGCGTCGTCGTCGCCAGTCCGGCCAGCGCCGAGACGGCGAAGGCCGCGCCTTCGCCCTTCTGGATGCGCCCCATCATCTCGCGCCTGTAGTGCGGCTCGCGCAGGGCGCGGTGGAAGTCGCCGGCGAACTGGTTCCACTCGTTCAGGTGCGACTCGGCGTCCGCGAAGCCGAACTCCCGCATCGCTTCCAGTCCGCTTCGCGCGGCGTCGACAATGCCCTTCGGCCCGGCGGCGTAGTTGTGCCAGGAGACGAAGTCGAGCGGCAGGTCGTGGTCGCGGACGTACTGCAGGAAGGTGCGGCCCGGATCCCTGGCGATCGAGCCGGCCAGCGCCGGACCGCCCACCCACGCGGAGGGGTCGGCCGCCTTCACGGCCGGCGCGGCGTGGCGGTAGAGCTCGCAGTAGTCCTCCATCGTGCCGGTCCAGCAGTTGTAGATGTTCGGCTCGTTCCAGACCTCCCAGTAGCGGATGCCCCACGCGAACCCGTCGGCCCAGCCGCCGTTGTAGTGGCGGACGATGTTGGCGCAGATGCGGGACCACTTCGCCGGGTCGGCCGGCGGGTCGACATGGTACTTGATCGGCCCGTGCTCGATCGGCTCGCCGAGGCGGAAGACGATCTCGCTGCCGATGTCGCGGATGTGCTGCAGGTAATCGTCCGTCTTCGCGAAGGTGTAGTTTGCGGGGTCATCCGGGTCCGCGGGCGGCAGCGGAAAAATGCAGTGCACGTCGACCGCCTCGGTGCCGGCCAAAAGACTGACGTCATGCAGGCGCGTCGAGGAAGGGGCCATGGCGCGGTAGGTTGCGCGCATGTCCATCTGGCCGCTCTTGTACTTCGGTCCGCCGTTGATCCCGTGAATGCGGCGGAAGGGGCCGAGGCGTTCGTTGCCGTCGACGCGGAGAAGAGGCGTTTCGCTGCACATGGCACAATCCTTTCGTCTGTGTTCCGGCGCCGGTCCCGCGACCGGCGGTTCCGTTCGTTCGTTCAGCCCGTGAGCGCGAAGCAGGCCAGGCTCGCCAGGAGCCCCGCCAGCCCCAGCGCGTGCCGGCGGGCAAAGGTCTCGCGCAGGCGGAGCGCGCTGTAGACGGCGAAGCCAATCATGCACGCCGCCACCGTCACCGGGCAGCCGAGCGAGAGCATCCGCACCTCCGCGAGCGCATCGAGCCCGCGGAAGAAGAGCCATTGCGAGCCCACCCCGCCTACCGCCAGCGCCCCGCCCAACAGCAGCGTCTCCCGGTCCGGCCACGCCCGCCGGCGCACCATCACCGCGCCGTAGGCCAGCATCCCGAAGCTCGCCATCAGCGGCACCCGCAGCTCCGCCAGCCCCGGCGCCAGGCGCCAGTGCGACGGCAGCACCGCCAGCGTCTGCTGCACGCCGAGGCACGCGAACGCCGCGACCGCCAGGAGCGCCCAGCGTCCGCCCGCCTCCGGCCGCGGCCCCGCCGGGGCGTCGGCCTCGCGCAGGCGGCTGAGGAGGACCACGCTCCCCAGGCAGAGCGCCGCGCCCGCCCAGCGCGCGGGCCCCAGCGGTTCGGCAAAGAGGATCGCGCCCGCGACAAACGGGATGGCGAACGCCGACTGCGCAATCGTCCAGACCCGGCCGTTGTGCCCGCTCTCCATCGCGCGGACGACCAGCAGGAGCCCCGCGCAGTTGAGCGCCGCCGCCCCCGCCAGCACGCCGGCCAGCGGCAGCAGCCCGCGCCACGGGATCGCCTCCGCGCGGCTCCAGTCCGGGACGATGGCGAACGCCAGCGCCGCGCCGACCGCGCCGGTCACCGTCCGCACCGCGGCGAAGTCCACCCCCCGCCGCGCCGAGCGGCTCATCACCACGCCGGTCACGGCCCAGAAGAGCCCGGTCCCGACCAGCATCAACAATCCTGTTGCCATCGTTCTGTCCCCTGCCGGCCCCGTGTGCGCGTTGAGGTGCCTTTCCATCCATTCCTGCTTGACAATACCGGGTTCCGGGCGTAGAGAGAATAGCGCGCACTGTCGAAACCCTTTCTGATTCTGCTGGATGCGAGCACCCCGTGATCATCACCGCCGGCGTCACCCACACCGCGGGCACGCCGCACCGCTACCGCCGCGTGCACAGCCTCGGCTGCTGGATTTCCGGGGTGTCGGTGGCGGGGCGGTCGTGCCTGACGGTGGACGGGACGACGGTGGCGTGTGCCGCGCCGGCCCTCAGCTGCTACCGGCCGGGGGCGGTCTACACCACCGCCAGCGCGCCGCCGGAGCACTGCGTGGAGAGCATCTGGATCGTCTTCCGCCCCTGGCCGGCGCTGGCGTCGCTCCTGGATCTGCCCGAGATCCTGCCCGGCGTGGGCCGGCTTTCGCTGGCCGACCATCCGCACCGCGAGGCCATCGTCGCGGCGTACCGCTCGCTGTTGCACTGGATGCGCACGCCCGGCCCCCTCGCCGACCGGCTGGCCGAGAACGCGCTCGAGCGCGCCTGGCTGCTCGCCATCGAGGCGCACCGCCGCCGCGACCCGCTGCCGGACGAGCGGCTTCGTTCGGCGCTGGAGCACATCGACGCGCACTTCGACGAACCGCTGACGGTGGAGGCGCTGGCGCGGGCGGCGTCGCTCTCGCCGTCGCGCTTTGCGCACCGCTTCCGGGCGGCGATGGGGGTTTCGCCGATGGCGTACGTCGAGGCGCTGCGGATGGAGGAGGCGAAGTCGCTCCTGCTCGCCACCAACCTGCCGGTCAAGGCGGTCGCCCGCCGGCTCGGGTTCGACAACCCCTTCCACTTCTCCACCCGCTTCCGCAGGTGCACCGGCTGTTCGCCCACCGCCTTCCGCGAGGCGCCCGACGCGGCCATCAACCGCGGCGTCTCGCCCCGGCACCGGCGCCGCAGCCCGTCGGACCGCGGCACGGCCTGACCTCTCCGTGTCTGTCTGTGGGCTCTTTGCGAGAATGCGGCGCGGTCGGCCAGCCCCGGCGGGGGCCGGCTCAGACGTCGAAGTCGGCGACGACGAAGGTGTGGTCGCTCGGGCGCTCGGCGCGCCGGGGTGCGGTGTCGACGGCGACGGCCTGCGAGCGCGCGGCCAGCGGCGGGGTGGCGAGGACGTGGTCGATGCGCCAGCCCACGTTCCGGTCCAGCGCCCCGCGCACGCGGTAGTCCCAGAAGGTGAAGGTCTCCGGATCCGGCAGGTGCTTGCGGAAGACGTCCTCGAACCCCCAGTCCCGCACCGCGGCGAAGGCGTCGATCACCGCCGGGCCGTGGCAGACATGCGGCCAGACCGCCTGGCTGTCGTGGACGTCGATGGGGTCGGGCGCGACGTTCAGGTCCCCGGTCCAGAGCACGCGGTCGCGCGCGGGGTCCCACCGTTCGGCGAAGTAGGCGCGCAGGCGGGCCAGCCAGTCCAGCTTGAACGCGAAGTGCTCGTGGTCGAGCGCCTTGCCCTGGGGGACGTAGGTGTTGACAATCTCCACGCCGCGGAGGCGGAGCCGCCCGAGGCGCGTGGCGCTTTCGCCCTCGTCGTCCTCCAGGCCGAAGCGCACCGTCTCCGGTTCCTCGCGGGTGAGAAAGGCGACGCCGTTGTAGCTCTTCTCCCCGCGGAAGGCGGCGCGCCAGCCGGCGTCGGCCAGCGCGTCGGCGGGAAAGTCCTGGTCCTGCGCCTTGGTCTCCTGGAGGGCCAGCACGTCGGGCGACCACGCCGCGAGCCAGTCGAGCACAATGCCCAGCCGCGCCCGGATCGAGTTGCAGTTGAACGTCGCCACCCGCAGCATGCGTTTCCTCCGTTTGCCGATCCCGCATTCGCGTCGACTTCAGGCGGGGCGGTCCGCCTCCTGTTGCCTTGACGGCCCGATGCGAACCACGAAAAGGTTCAATCCGGATCCCCGAGATGGGCTACAGCTTTTCGAAACGCAGTGCATACGCTTCTTCGATCAATGCCGCCACACGCGTTGCAGGAATGCAGTCGTAAGGGATTCGTATGCCCGTCAGCCAGTTCGCTTTTGCTTGCCAGTTTGCTCGGGGGCGGACAGCGAATCCCTGTTGTTCTGTTGCTGATTGCCGAACCTGTGGCAATCTCAGATCCATACAAATGCTCTTTCTCTGGAAATACAGGTAGCAGATGTCTCGGTTGGCCTCGGGGCAGCGGACGGCCAGGTATGGATAGTTTGGATTGAGCCTCTCTTCAACCCCTTCAAGTCTGCCATACATCGCGGTCCGAAGCTTCTGGATTTGTGAAAAGGGAAAGCGCTTCAATTCTGCCTCAAGCATCTTGTCCGATACCAGAAGATTCCGGCATGCAAGAGCTTCGTTCTCATCACGTTTGCTCATTTCCGGTTCTCCATTCCTGCTCCCATGAAAACCCAGATAGGCAAACGGTTGATCAACCCTCACCTGTTTTCTGGGCAGTATCGTTTCGCATCGCTTCTCTGTGGACCATATCCACACAAGGGCAATACCATAACAGAGACCATACAGCACGATGAAGGGAACCAGAAAGCAGGAACACGCAATCGCAGTGCCGACATTTCGTTGAAAGCTCTTTCGATACGCCCCCATCAGCCAAAACCAGGACCTGTCCCCCTTCCAGATGGGGGCGGCGAACGCACTTCCGATAAGGCCTGTCAGCAGTGCGACAAAAACCATATGGTAAGCTTCCTCCAACTCCCCACCGGAGAACAAAGAGAAAAGGCCCGGCCCCAGAAGCAGAATCGCAAGAAACAGCCAGATTGCGAGCGAATGCGGATTTGCATTTGACAGAAAACCGCGATTCGCAGCAGGCAGGCAGGTTGCACTCCCATGGACGGAATTCATGTATCCAGATCCTCTCTGTGCACACTGACCTTCGCGCTTACGATCCCCTTTTCGCGCCACCCGCGCAGGTAGCCGGATCGGAGATTCATGATGACATCGGAAGACTCGGAAAACCGGTGGGTGCGCCATTCATGGATCCGTGACGTGCCATCGAGATACTGGAGCAAAACCCATGCGCGCTTCTGCTCCAGCAGTTGTCTCTTGAAGGTGTCCGGGTCTGGCAAAACCTCGATATCCACCTTGGAGGGCATATCGTTCCTGGAGAGCGCCGGCTGCGCCGGTGCCGCTGGAGCTTGTTCATAGTGATCCAATAGGCGCTCAATGACGCTGGCAGGAGTATCGAACCCCTCAGCCAACCCTTCGAGCCGTTGGTAAGTGCTGTCGGGCAACTCAATGCGGTGGGTCATCTGTCATCTCCCTCAATCGCTCACGAGCCATCATCTCTACGATAAGCGACGGGTTGACAATTGTCAAATAGATATTTCAAAAATTGATGTCGGCGCGATGGGGGGCCGGTTTGCCCTGGCTGAACATGAGCGCCCGGGACCGTTGTAACTCCATGTTGAATAGCTGTTTCGGGGAATCAGGGTAAGTGAGAGCCGGGTGCCTCACCCGTCCCGCATTTTCGTTTTCCGTTGGGTGCCGGGTGCCCCACAATATCCCTTGGCACGCAACAGCCCCGACGGGGTGGCGCAACTGCTTGCATCTGCGTGGCGTCAGCCACAGGAAATGCGGCCGGGTCGGTCGAAGTCCGCAGTTGCCTCTTCGCGCCCCGTTCCTTCCTGATTTCCTGCGACTCGCGTCGCGCAGATTCGAGAATCTGCGCCACCCTGTTACGTGTTCAGGTTCCGGGCATTCCGGGGCACCCGGACCCGGCCGAAAATCTGGGGACACAATACAAGTTTTTGCCTCACAAGTCAACCTTCCCCGAAGA
>CAZKKD010000090.1:0-11469 GCA_964553265.1 uncultured Planctomycetales bacterium
GACCGACTGCTCGGGTCGGTGGGGCTCGACTGCGCGGAGTACTTCACCTTCGAGCGCCTGCGGGACAATTACAAGCACAACATGGTCAACCTGATGAAGGGCGGCATCGTCTACAGCAACTTCGTCACCACCGTCTCGCCCACCTACTGCAAGGAGATCCAGACCGCCGAGGGGGGGAAGGGACTGGACGCGACGCTGGCGGCGCACCACGGGAAGCTGGGCGGGGTCCTCAACGGCATCGACTACGACGCCTGGAACCCGGCCACCGACCCGCACATCGCGCTCACTTACGACGAGAAGACGTTCGAACGCAAGTTCGCCAACAAGGACGCCTTGCGCGCCCGCCTCGGCATGCCGGACGAGTTCCGCCCCGTCCTCGCGTGCATCTCGCGCCTCGTACCGCAGAAGGGGATCGATCTCATCCGCCACGGCATCCACCACACCCTGGCCCGCGGGGGGCAGTTCGTTCTCCTCGGCAGCAGCCCGGACCCGGGCATCGAGGGCGCCTTCCGGGGCATCGCCGAGGCGCAGGCCGAGAACCCCAATCTCCACATCCACCTCGGCCACGACGAGGAGCTCGCCCACCTCATCTACGCGGGGGCGGACATGCTCTTTGTCCCCAGCCTCTTCGAGCCCTGCGGCCTGACACAGCTCATTGCGCTCCGCTACGGCACCGTGCCGCTGGTGCGGCGGACGGGCGGGCTGGCCGACACGGTCACCGACGTCGACGATTCGGGCCGCGGACTGGTGGCCGGCAACGGCTACGCCTTCGACACGGCCGATCCCGGCGGGGTGGAGTGGGTCATCAACCGGGCCTTCGAGACCTGGTTCTACCACGGGCAGGAGTTCGGCAGCCTCGCCCGCAACGGCATGCGCTGCGATTTTTCCTGGAGACGTTCCGGGACGGATTATGAAAATATCTACGACTACGTGCGCGTGAAACGTGTAGAATAGGGTACGAAACCCGATTGCGGCCACCGCGCGCCCGCGCCGCTCAGCGCCCATCCCGGCGCCGGCGGTCTGCAGCACGAAGCAGCAGCCAGGAGAAGGATCTTCATGAGTCGTCCGGAAGAGGCCGAAGAATCGGCAAGCACGCCCGAAGCGGAACCGGCCGAAGCCACCGAAGACGCGCCGACGGACGCGGCGACCGCCGAGTCCAAGTCCGAAGCCGAAGCCGAAGCGCCCGCGCCCGAGCCGTCCGCCGAAGAAGCGGACGCCGCGGCCGAAGCCGCCATCGCATCGGCCAAGGAGGATGCGGCGGCCAAGGAAGCGCCGAAGAAGAAAAAGGTGACCGCTTCCGGCAAGGGCGTCCAGGCCGGTCGCCAGGGCGGCAAAATCCGCCGCGTGCTGGTGGTCGAGGACTCGCCTCCGCTCCGCCGCATGATCGAAAAGCTCCTCCACGCCGACGGGTTTGAGGTGCAGGTGGCCGAGAACGGCGAGGCGGCGCACAAGAAACTCAACAGCAGCGAGATCGCGTTCGACCTCATGCTCCTGGACATCATGATGCCGGGCATGGACGGGATTCAGCTCATGGCGCAGTTGAAGAAAGAGGAGTTCGACCGCATCCCGCCGGTGGTCATCTGCTCCAGTCGCTCCGACCGGGAGACCATCCAGCTTGTCGGCCGCCTCGGGGCGGTGGGCTACATCCTCAAGCCCTTCAAGACCGAAACCGTGCTCGGCAAGGTGCACGACGCCCTCGGCATCGACGCCGACGCCTGAGCTGGCTCCGGGGGCATCGCGCCGCAGCCCGCCGCCCGGCTCAGCCGGTGGGACCGGCGGCCTTCACCGTTTCCACCATGGCGAAGAGGTTCTCCTCCGGCGTCTCGCGGCCCACTTGGTCGCCGGTCCCGACGATGACGCGCGGGGTGTCGGCGAAGGCCTCCAGCACCTCGCCCACCTCGCGCCGGACGTCCTCCGGCCCGCCGCGGATCAGCGTCTCGACGGTGTGGACGTTGCCGTTCATGGTGACGCGCCCGTCCAGCCGTTCGGCCGCCTCCCGCAGCCCCGCCAGTCCCTCGATGTCCCCGCCGGGCGGGCGCTCGAAGGGGCAGATGCAGTCGACGCCGAGCTCGGCGAAGTCGTCCAGCGTCTCGCGGCAGCGCCCGTGGAAGTGGACGTGGAGCAGGCGGCCGTGGCGGTGGAGCTCCTCGGCGACCGCGCGGATGCCGGGCTTGTCCCATCGCCGCCAGAGGTCCGGCCCCAGCAGGCTGTTGCAGCTCCAGGAGCACCCGATGCAGAACGACTCCAGCGGCGTCCGCTCGCAGAGGGTCCGGGCCCGGCGGACCAGGTGGTCGGTGGTGCGCTCCCGCAGGCGTTCCCACTCCGCCTCGTGTTCGAAGAGCGCGACGACCGCCGCCTCCAGCCCGCCGTCGAATGCGCCGCCGACCGTGTCGAAGAAGGGCACGCCCAGCCACCCCTCCAGCAGGTAACGCTCGCCCACCTCCTCCCACGCCGCCCGGATCGGACCGGGGTCCAGCCCCGCCGGATCGCCGCCGAAGGTGGCCGCTTCCCAGGCCGGCAGGTCCCGGACGAAGTCCTTGATCGGACGCTCCACCGGCCAGGACGGCTCGTCGCGGTGAAAGCGCTGGCGGCGGGTGAAGGCGCCGGCCGGCGTGCGGGTGCGGGAGGAGACCTCCAGCGTGTCGTCGTCGATCCAGCGTTCCTCCGACCGCGTCTCGACGTCCGGCGCCGCCCCCCCGCCGCCGAAGACGATGCCCCAGCCCTCGCAGTCGAAGTGCGCGAAGGCCTGCATCAGCGCCTGGTGAAACGGCACCTCCCGCTCGAACGCGATCATGTCCACCCCCAGGAGCTTGGCCGGGTAGTAGGTCCAGAGCTCCGGCGCGACGGCGGGGCGGTCGCTGGGGCGGCCGCAATAGGCGTTCAGCATGCGTTCCTTGGGGGTCACGCGTCGTCTCCCTTCTCGTCGACCCAGCCGCTCCGGGCCAGGTGGTCGTGGATGCTGCTGGGCGGCGGGGCGTCGAGCCACGGCGTGCCCGCGTCCCAGGCGCGCAGGCGCGCTTCCAGGGCGGCTCGCACGCCGGCCTCCTCGTCGGTTGCGGCCAGGTTGGCGAGTTCAAAGGGGTCGCGTTCCAGGTCGTAGAAGAGCGCGGGCGCGTCCGCGGCGGTGCGCGACGCCTCGTCGAAGCCGATCCCCAGCAGGTGCGTCGCTGTCCGGATGCCCACCACGCCGTGGGTCTCGATGCAGGCCGCGTCCGGGAGCGCAGCGCCCGGTTCGCCGCGCACCACCGGCGCGAGGCTGGTCCCCTGCACGCAGTCCGGCGCGGCGACGCCGGCGAGGTCGAGAAGCGTCGGCAGCACATCCACCAGGCTGGCCACCCCGCCGTCGGCGGCGATGCCGTCCGGCGCGCGCGGGTCGCGCACCAGCAGCGGAATGCGGATCGACTCCTCGATGAGCGCCGCCTTGTTGAAGCGGCCGTGGCTGCCCAGGTTGTCGCCGTGGTCGCTGGTGAAGACGAGGATCGTGTTCTCCAGGAGCCCGCGGCGTTCGAGCGCCTTCAGGATGTGGCCGAGGTAGTCGTCCACCAGCGTCGTGGCCCCGCAGTAGAGCGCGGTCAGGTCGCGGATCGAGAACGCATCGTCCACCAGGTCCGCCGGATCCTGCGCCTGCCCCGCCACGTGGCGCCAGAAGTAGGCCGCGCTCGTGTAGATGTTGTACCAGTGCCGCGCGTTGTCCGGGTCCAGTTCGTCGGGGACGTTCGGCCGCAGCGGCACGCGGGCGGGGTCGTACATCGTGGTGTAGCGCTCCGGCATGTGGCCGGGGCCGATGGGCTGGTGGGGCTGGCCGATGTTGTGGAAGACGAAGAACGGCTCGTCCCGCGGCTCGTCGAGGAAGGCCTCGAGCGTCGCGAGCTCGTAGTCGGGGCCAAAGTCGTCGACGGTCCACGAGCGCCCGGTCTCGTCCCAGTACCGCTGCCCGTAATAGGTGTGCTCGAAATCGGGATAGACCGTTCGGTCGAAGCCCACCAGGCGCGGCTGCGGATCGACGTGCCACTTGCCGACAAGCGCGGTCCGGTAGCCGGCCTCCCGCAGCGTCTCGGGGAGGGTGGGGTCGACGAGGCGGACCCGTTCGGGATTGGGCGGGTTGTCGTGGACGTTGCCGAGCATCCCGGTGCAGGTGCGGCTGTACTCGCCCGACAGCATGATGGAGCGCGCCGGGGTGCAGATGGGGTTGTTGCTCACCGCGTGGACAAAGCGCGTCCCCTCCGCGGCGAGGCGGTCCATGTTGGGCGTCCGGACGTGGGTCCCGCCGTAGCAGCCCACTTCGAAGGCGCGGAGTTGGTCGCAGAGAAAGAAGAGGATGTTGGGTCGGTCGGGCATGGCGCGTCCCTTTCGGTGCAGGCGTGCCGCCGTCAGGCGTTCCAGGCGGGCACGGGATAGAGCGGCGTCTCGGCCGCGTAGGCGTCGAGGAGCTCTGCCGTCAGGCGGTCCCGCAGCGCCCGGCGCCCGGCGCGGTACCAGAGGTTGTGGAGTTCGTCCGGGTCGGCCGCGAGGTCGATGAGCTCCCCGTCCGGCGTGCCCGGATAGACGGCCAGCCGGTGGGTCGGCGTCAGGAGCGACCGCACGCGGTAGCCGGTGGTCGGGTCGTCGTTCTCGATGACGACGCGGTCGCGCACCGCTCCGGCGGTCCCGTCCAGGACCGGGCGCAGGCTCCGGCCGGGGTAGAGCCGGAGGGGCGCTTCGATGCCGCGCTCGAACGGGGTTTCCGTTGCCGGCCAGTCCGCGCCGGGCAGCGGCGCGCCGCAGAGGTCCAGCACGGTCGGGAAGAGGTCCACCTGCGCGGCGAGCGCATCGGTGCTCCGCCCGCCGGGGCAGCCCGGCGCCGCCAGGAGAAAGGGGATCCGCGTGCAGGCGCGGAAGGTGTAGAACGATTTCCAGATCAGCCCGTGGTCGCCCATCATGTCCCCGTGGTCGGAGACGAAGGCGAGAACCGTCCGGTCGGCCTGGCCGGTGCGGTCGAGCGCGTCCAGGACCCGGCCGACCTCCGCGTCGAGGTGGGTGATCATCCCGTAGGTGCGGGCCAGCATCTCCTGCCAGTGCGCATCCGGGCGGGGCCGGCTGTCGGTGCCGTTGGGCCGGACCGCGCCCTCCACCACGCGGCGGTAGACCGGCGGCAGGTCGTCGATCTCCCCCTCCCGGCGTGCGGGGAGGGGCATGGTCTCCGGTGCATAGAGGTCGCAGTACGGCGCCGGCGGTCCGAGGGGCGCGTGCGGATCGGGAAAGCTGCACCAGGCGAACCACGGCGCGGCGCCGTCGGCTGCGCCCGCCTCGATGCAGTGGATGGTCGAGTCCGCGATCCAGCGGTTGTAGTGGAGCTCCTCGGGCAGGCCCATCTTGTAGCACTGCGGCGCGTCGGTGGGCGGCTCCAGCGCACGCTCGGGCTTCAGCAGCTTCGGATCGACGCCTTGCGCTTCGAGCCAGTGGAGGTACGGCCCGTAGGCGTAAGCGGTGTGCCCGCCGACGAAGTCGACCGTCTGGAACCCGTAGTACGGCGTGGGGAAGCTCCGGATCGCGCCGGCGGACCAGCTGTCCATGCACTCCGGGTTTGCTGCCGGGTCCGGCGGATCCGCCAGCGGCCGCCACGGGGTGAGGTGGAGCTTCCCCGCCGCATGGGTCCGGTAGCCCGCCTCGGCCAGGACCCCCGGCAGCGTCGGCAGACCGGGGTGCATGCGCTGGCCGTTGACGCGCAGGCCGTGGTCGCGCGGGAGGAGCCCGGTGAAGAGGGTCGCCCGCGCCGGCATGCAGATGGGGTTGTTGCAGGCGCCGCCCCGGAAGAGGGTGCCGCGCGCCGCGAGGCGATCCAGGTTCGGCGTCTGGACATGCGGATTCCCCGCGCAGGCCAGGTGGTCGGCGCGCATCTCGTCGACGCAGAAGAGCAGCACGTTCGGTCGGGTCGCTTCGGACATGGCGGCTTCCTTTCGGCGGCGGTGCGGTGCGTTCGGTTACGGCAGCCGGTAGGTGATGTCGACCGCCCGGCCGGTCTTCGCGCTCTCGGTGACCCGCGCGATGAGCTCGTCGACCACGTAGCCGGTATCCCGCGCCTGGGGGCCCTGTTCGCCGCGTTCGATCTGCGCGCAGAAGTGGGCCACCTCGCGGTTGAAGGCCGACTCCACCGGGAAGCGGTACTCGGTCGACGTGCCGCTGCGGTTGTCGTAGTGGATGCAGACGCCGGTCTTGTCGTCGACATTGTCCCACTTGGACACGAGGACGTCAATCCGGCCGTCGACGCCGTTCAGCTCCAGCCGCTCGTCCCACCCGTCGCGCTGAAAGCCGATCCGTCCCAGCGGGTGCGCGCAGGCCTCGTAGTGGACCGGGCCGAACGGCGTCTCGAAGAGCGCCGCGGCCTGGAGGTCGAAGTCGCTCGCCGGCGGGGTGAACATCGACGCGAAGACCCGCGTCGGTCGCCCGCAGAAGTGGTGCGTCAGGTCCAGCGTGTGGCTGCCGCCGCAGACCAGGATGCCCCCGCCGTAGCGCTTGACAATCTCCGACGGGCCGTCCTTCGGCGTGTGCCCGAAGCCTTCGCTCGGCGGTTCGACCCACATGCGGCCCCAGGGTTGGTAGCTGCGAATCCAGGCGCCGATGGGCTGGCCGATCTGCGGAAGGAGCTCCTTCGCCTTCTCCACCGCGGGCATGAAGCGCTTCATGTAGGCGGTGTAGAGGATAGCCTGTTTCGCCTCGGCGGCGCGGACGATGTCGGCCGCGTCCGCGGGGTTGGTGGCGAGGGTCTTTTCGCAGACCACCGCCTTCCCCGCCTCCATCGCGGCCAGGCACATCTCTTTGTGGACGCCGCTGATCGCCATGATCCAGGCCGCGTCCACCGCGTCGTCGCGGAGGATCTCGCGGTAGTCGGCGGTGAAGCGCGCGCCGAAGCGTTCGACCCAGGGGCGCGCCGCCTCTTCGTTCAGATCGCAGATCCAGGCCACGCGCGCGCCGGCGCGGTCGAGCCCGTCGAAATGGAACTTCGTGATGTTGCCGCAGCCGATAACGCCGACCGTGATGCCCATGGGGTTCCTCCCGCAAGTGGTTGTGCGCTGGCGCAGCGTCCCGCTGTCAGGAGCGCCCGCACCAGTCGCGATAGACGTCCAGCATGATCTCGTAATGCTTCAGGGGCATGCCGTCGAAGATGGTGTTGCTCGTGCCGAAGATGTAGCCGCCGCCGGGGCTGGCGTGCTCCAGGCAGTAGCGCGCGCTTTCGCGGATCGCCTCGGGCGGACCGTCCTGCAGCAGGCTGCACTGGACGTTGCCCATGAGGGCCAGCGTCCCGTGGCAGCGGCGCTTCACCTCCGCGATGTCCATCCCCGCCATCGGGTCCACCGACTGGAAACACGCCGCGCCGAGCGAGAGGTAGTCGTCGAGGATCGGCATGATGTTTCCGTCGGTGTGGACGAAGGGGATGACGGCGCGCGCGCGCAGGTGCGCCACCTGCCGGCGGAGGTAGGGCGTCACGAATTCGGAAAACTGGTCCGGCCGGACGAACGGCCCCGCGTTGAACGCGACGTCGTTGACGATGTGGACGAAGTCCGCCCCCGCGTCCGCCAGCGCGTCGAAGGTGCGTAGCGCCTGCGCGGTGCGGCGTTCCGCCTCTTCGTGGATGCGCTCCGGGGCCTCGGCGAGGTCGATGGCGAACTGCGTCCAGTCCGGCATGCACTCGATGCTCCAGGTGGTGCCGCCCACGATGCTCCCCACCAGGATGCGATCGCCGAGCGCCGCCTTCGCCGCGGCCACGCCGTCGGGGTCGCTCCACGGGTTCCAGACCGCGAGCGCGTCCCAGGCGTAGCGGTCGACGATGCGGGTATAGAGGTCCACGCAGCGGTCCAGCCGCGCCCGGCGTTCGCGGGCCGAGAGCCCGCCCCACCCGTCCATCGGGGGGAAGGCCTCGCCGAAGGCTTCCTCCGCGAGTTCGAACATGATCTCGAAGTGCGGCGGCCGGTCCGGCGCCTCGAAGCGGAGCGTGGTCAGCATGCGTTCGCGCCCGGTCATCGTGCGTCTCCTTCGCCGGCGGGGCAGGGGGCGAGCGCGGCGACGATGGCCTCGCACCAGAGGGCGGCCATGCGCGCCATCCCTGCTTCGTTCGGGTGGACCGGGTCGGCGCCGTACCAGCGCGCCCGGTCGGTCGCGTAGGCGGCGTGGCAGTCCGGCCCCGGTGCGGGGCCGCGCCCGCCGGTCCAGGTCCGGATCGCGTCGGCCAGCGTGCCGAGCCCCGGCGTCGCGTCGGGATGGCAGTCCCAGGACGGGGTCGCGACCAGGATGCGCTCGCGGTACGCACCGTGGACGCGGACGAGCTCGTCCACGATCGCGCCCAGGCGCCGCGCCGCGTCGGCCGGGGCGACGCCTTGCCGGATGTCGTTCACGCCGAGGTGGACGAGCCAGAGGTCGGGCCGGAGGTCGCGCAGGCGCGCCCGCCAGTTCGCGTCGGTGCGCATGCGCTCCAGGTACTGCCCGGTCGTGATCCCGCCCCAGCCCTCGTTGGCGAGAAAGACCGGCCCGCCCAGCCGCTCCGCGAGCCGGTCGTTGAGTGCGGTCATCCAGCTCTCGAAACAGTTTACCGCCGGCTTGTGCCGGTGCGCGGTGGGGGCGAACTGGGGGAAGTTCCGCCCGTCGCGGCTGACCGCGTCCGGCGGAAAGAGCCCCGCGTGGAGCTCCGCCGGGTCGCGGCGCCAGGCCCGCCCGTGGTAGCCTTCGGTGATGCTGTCGCCGAGCGCCGCGATCACCGTCCCGATCCCGATCCGCCCGATGCGCCGCGCGCCGTCCGCCGCGTCCACCGTCAGCGCGTACTCCCCCGCCGGGAGATCGCGAAAGACGGCCGCGTCCGGCCCGTCCGCCTCGGGGCGGTGCATCGTCCCGTCGGCGGCCTCCAGCGTGAGCGCCCCCGCCGGCGCGCCCCGGACCGGGAGGTCCCGGGCCGACTGGAGGTACGGCAGGGCGTACTGTCCCTCCACGTCCCGGACGACGCGCCAGAGCGTTTCGAGCCCGTCGGCGGTGCGGATTACCCCGTCCCCGATGTGAAGCGGAGCGGCGGCCTGGGTCACGGGTTCACCACCACCTTGATCGCGTCGGGGGCCGAGCGCGCGGTCTCCATCGCCTCGGCGAGCCGGTCCAGCGGATAGCGGTGGCTGATGAGCGCCTCGCCGTCCACGGTCCGGTCGCGCAGGAGCTCCAGCGCCAGCGGGGTTTGCAGCGCCGGGCTCGCGAAGCTTGCCACCAGGCGCAGCTTCTTGAAGTGGAAGGCGTTGACGTCGAAGGTCATCTGCGCACCCGCGCCGTGCTCGATCCCGATGAAGGCCACCCGCCCCCCCTTCGACGCCGCGGCGAACGCGGCCGGCAGGGTTCGCGGCGGCGAGGTGACGAGGATGCGGTCGATGCGGTGGCCGAAGTCGTGCGTCGCCAGGTCCACCGCGTCGGCGTCGAGGATTTCGTCGGCGCCGAACTGCTTCGCCAGCTCGATCCGCGCGGTCCGCCGGGTCCGCCCCCAGACGTAGATGCGCCCGGCGCCGGCCTGCTTGAGGAGCGGAATCGCCATGAGGCCAATCGGCCCCGGGCCCATGAGGATGACGTTCTGGCGCGGGCGGATGTCGGCCACGCGGACCAGGTCCACCGCCACGGCCAGCGGCTCGCTGAGGCTCGCGACGTCGGCGCTCATCCCGTCGTAGGGGATGGCGTTCTCGAAGGGGACGACGCTCTCCTCCTGGAAGCCGAACTCGCCGTTGATGAAGAAGCTCTTCAGGTCGGCGCAGAGCTCCTGCTCGGTGTTGCGGCAGGGGGTGCAGAAGCCGCACGCGCTCGCCGACTCCACCGCCACCCGGTCGCCCGGCGCGACGGTGCTCACGCGCGCGCCCACCTCCAGAACCGTGCCCGCCATCTCGTGGCCGAAGCCGGACTCGGTCTCCTCCTCGCCGGGGCGGTCGTGAAGGTCGGTGCCGCAGACGCCGCAGGTCTCCACCCGCAGGCGCACCTGGTCCGGGGTGATCGGCGGCAGCGTGTGGTCGCGCACCGTCACGGTTCTGCCCTGCTTGAACGCCGCTTTCATCTGCATCCCTTTCTCTGCCGTCGGGGCGCGCCGGCGGGGCCTCCCGCCGCGGCGCATGCCCATCGTCCGCGTACATTCTACGTGCGGTCCGCAGGGAAAAGCTTGACCCGCGTGAAAGATTCGTATGGACTATATTGACAGGCAAGGCTGCCCGCAGGCATGGCGGCGCCCCCGGGCGGCGGGCGCCGCCGGCGGCGAAACGGTCGAGGCCGGCGACGGAGGCGGGGAAGCGGATGGGCCGGAAAATCCCCGACAGCAGCGGTCTTCCCCATTTCCGGGACGATCTGTGGGGCCCGGCCGGCGGTGCGCAGGCGCGGTCGGCCGAGGCGACCCCGCTCTATGTCCACCGGCACCGGGGGGTGCACGGCGGGACGATTGCGACCCGGCATCCCTTCTGGGAGCTGCTGGTCGTCTTCCGGGGCGAGGGGGTGCTGCACGCGGAGGCGGGGCAGCATCCGTTCGGGCCGGACACGGCGCTTTTGACCCCGCCGGGGCTGCCGCACGGCGAGGCCTCGTCCGGCGAGACCGACGTGCTCTGGGTGGCGCTTGCGGGGCGGCGGCTGGACGCGCTCGCCCCCGACCGGGTGCTCCGGGCCGAGGGGGCGGAGTCCGAGCGCATCGCCGAGGCGCTCTGGCTCCGGGCGGAGCGCGCCTACGGGCGGATCGGTCCGGAGCTGGACGGGCTGGCGGGGGCGCTGTTGGCGTGCGTGCTGCGGCTGGCGGAGGAAGCGCCGGGTCCGGACCGCGATCTCATCGACGAGGCCGCGCTCCACCTCGCCCGGCGCTACGCCGAGCCCATCAACCTCGCGGCGCTGGCGGCGCGGATGGGGGTGAGCCAGGGGCATTTTCAGCGGAGCTTCAAGCGCCGGACGGGCGAGACGCCGGGGCGGTACCTGGAGCGCGTGCGGATGCGGCATGCGCTGCGGTGGCTGCACCACACCGCGCTCCCGGTGGGGCGCATCGCGCGGCTGGTGGGCTACCGCGATCCGCTCTACTTCAGCCGCGCCTTCCGCCGCGCCACCGGCCAGAGCCCCACCGCCGCCCGCGAAGCGCAGGAGCAGCCGGACGGCACGGACGCACGCGGATGACGGCAGCTTAGGCCAGCCGGAGTTCCAGGTGTTTGCCGAGGGCGCGGGCCACCTTTTCGATGGTGGAGAGCTTCACGTCCTGTGCGCGGTTCTCGAGTCGGGAGATGGCGGTCCGTTTGGTATGCGTCAGCGCCGCAAGCTGTTCCTGTGTCAGGCCCGCTTCCTTGCGCGCCTGCCGCAGCAGAACGCCGATCTTGAAATCCCGGTACCCTTCTTCGAACTCCTCGACAAGGTCGGAATTCTCTTTCTTCCACTTCCGGATGGAGCGCTGCAGGTCGCTCTTCCCTTTGCGCGGCATCATTCGTCCCTCCCGTAGCGTTGCAGGTGGTCCCGGCG
>CAZKKD010000091.1:0-11414 GCA_964553265.1 uncultured Planctomycetales bacterium
GGAAGGAGCTGGCGGGGCAGGGAATTGCCCGCCGGCGGATTGCCGACAGCTTCGACGCGGTGGCATCCGGCGTCCGCGTGGGCGAGGCCGTCGTGGAGAACGAAGAGATCAAGGCCGGGGTGCTGCGGACTGCGGCGGGGCACGCGCCGGCGGACGCGACACTGGCGACCAACACCTCGGCGCTGTCGGTCAGTGGGCTCGCGGAGGCGGCGGGGGTGAGCGGGCGGCTGGTGGGGCTCCACTTCATGAACCCGGCGCCGGGCTCGCGGCTGGCGGAACTGGCTGTCCCGGCGGGGGTGGACACGGCGCACGCCGACCGCGCGCGCGCCTGCGCCGAGGGGCTGGGCCTGACCGTGGTGGAGACGGCCGACACCCCCGGCTATGCGGTCAACCGCGCGCTCATGCCCATGATCGTGCAGGCGGCGCGCCTGGTGGAGGAAGGCGGCGCGAGCGCGAAAGCGGTGGACGATGCGCTCCGCCTCGGCTGCGGCCACCCGATGGGGCCACTGGCGCTGGCCGACTTCATCGGGCTCGACGTGGTGCTGGAAGAGTTGGAAACGCTCGAAGCCGCCCACGGCCCCGCCTATGCCCCGCCAGGCATCCTGCGCGAGCACGTCGCGGCCGGCCGCCTGGGCCGGAAGACGGGCGAAGGGTTTCATTCGTACGGCCGACGCCGGACGGCGGACTGAGCCGCATGCCGGAAGCCTGAAGTCCGGGCGCGTCCCTAACAACAGTCCTCGCCTCTCACGAGACGCCGAACCGAAGTCGACGCGTCCCCCTCAGTACACCGCTCCGCAAATAGATGTACAAATTCGCAGGCGAATAACGCCCTTTCCCTCTGGGAGAGGGCCGGGGTGAGGGGACCGACCCGCTCAAGACTTGCCGCCCTCACCCTGACCCTCTCCCAGAGGGAGAGGGAATGGTCACCACCTTGCGGGGCGCTGTCCTCAGGCGACGGTGGACCGGTTCGGTGCGCCCGTCACGGCGTGGAGCGTCTCCAGAATGACGCGGTAGTTGGTGAGCGCACGGTCGGAGAGGACGCGGCCGTACGGGCACGCCGACGGCATGAGGACGAAGGCGCTGCCGGCCCGGTCGGGGCCTTCGCGGAGCGCAGTCTCGACGCGGCTGCGCATCCGGTCGGGCGGGAGCGTCTCGATGTCGCTCGCCTCCAGGTTTCCGAAAAGGACGAACCCGTCGCCGGTCCGCGCGCGCACGTCGGCCAGCGTCACGTCGCCCTGCGGGGGCGGCTCGACCGGGTCCAGGCCGCGCGCACCGGTGGCCAGGATGCCCTCCAGGATGGCGTCCAGGTTGCCGTGGCTGTGGATGCGCGGCGCCCCGCCGTGCCGACGGATGGCCTCGACCATCGGCGTGACGTAGTCGACCACGTACGCGCGGAAGAGGCGCGGCGGCAGGTAGGGCGGGCTCGCGTATTCGGGTCCGTAGATGCGCCAGAGCCGTCCCGGCAGGGCCGCGGCCACCGCGGCCGTCCGCCAGTGGAGCCGCCGGGCCACCCGCGCAAGCGCGCGGTGGAAGAGGTCCGGCTCCGTCATCGCGATCACGGTGAAGTCTTCCATCGAAAAGAGCGACGCGACCGCGCAGAGCGGATCGGGCGTGTCGAGCGCGACCACGCCGGTCTCGCCGATCCTGGCGTCGAGGGCGCGCACCGGGGCGGGGTCCGGCGTACCGGCAAGGGGGGCCTCGGGGAGCTCCAGCCAGGCGCGCAGATCATCGGCGTCCTTCAGCAGATGCTCCAGCGTCCAGACGGTCTGCACATCGCGATCGCGACGGGTCCGCTGGCGAAGCGTCCGGCCGGGCGCATGGACGGTGGTTTCGGTCAGCCGGCTTGCGCCCTCCTCGCGGGTGACGACGCGGGTGAGCGCCGCGGCGGGATCCGGCGGTGCATTGCGCAACCCGACGCCCGTAAGCACAATGCGGTCGGTCGCCTCCGCCGCGAGCGTCAGCAGGGGACGCCAGGACGGATCGGCATAGATGTTGTACGGATCGGGATGGTCCGGATCCTGGGTCAAGCCGTTGATCTCGTAGAAGGAAACCGGCGGCCGATCCACCGGTTCGCCCCGAAACGTTCGCAGCAGCCGCTCGCGCCGTGTCATTCCTCATCCTCCCGTCCGCGGCCCGTCCGGCACGCCCGCGCGCCGGCCCCGGTGCCGTTCCACCAGACACGCTACCCGAAAAGAAGCTGGACGTCGTTAGCGCCCCGGCAGTAAACTGTCGCAAATCGGCTCACGGGAGGACCGGCCGCATGGCAACGACGAATGCCCCCCTTCCGCAACCCGCGGGGGGCTGGCCGAGCTGTCCGGTAACGCGCATCGGCGGCATCTGGCGCTTCGAGCGCACGCCGGGCTACCGGTCGCGTTGCTTTTCGACGCCGGGCCACCTGCTGCATCTGGTGGAGCGCGGGCGGGCGACGCTGACGGTGAGCGGACGCACCTGCCGGGTCGGGCCGGGGGACGTGGTGGCGTACTGCGACTGTGAGGAGGTGCGTTCGCAGATCGGACCGGGGCGGTACGCGTTTCTCTCGGTCGCCTTCGACGCGCCGTCGCTGCCGCCCCCGCCGGCGGACCGGCGCGTCTTCCCGGCCCCGGCGGAAGTGCGGGAAGCCTTCGGTGCACTCCATCACCTGTCGCCCGCCGGGCGACAGGCCGACCCGGCACGGCTCTACGCGGCGCTCTTCCGCATTCTGCAGGCCGTCCCCTACGGGGCGGACGCCGGGAGCGACCCGGCCGACCCGGAGCGGGCGCTCTGGTGGGACCTGGAGCAGCAGGTGCGGCGCGAGCGGCGGTTCCGCGCACGCCTGGGCGAGCTGGCGACGCTGGCCGGGCGCAGCCGCGCCACCCTGACCCGCGCCTGCCGGCGGGCGACGGGGCGGTCGGTGGGCGGACGCCTCTGCGAGCTCCGCATGGCCGAGGCGCAGGGGCTGCTGCAGTTCTCCACGCTCAACGTGAGCCAGGTGGCCGCGGAGCTCGGCTACCCCCGCGTGCACGAGTTCTCGCGCGAATTCCGCCGCCAGACCGGCAGGACCCCGACTGCGTTCCGGCGGGACGCATCGACCGGAACCTGACAAGGAATCCCGCCGACACTCCGGACCGTCGGCGCGATACGGGAGATCCAGAATGGCAAGACCGCTCCGGCAACAGCGCCTGGTGCTGACGCTCCTGGTGGCCCTGATCGGATGCGCGGTTCTTCCGGCCGGCGAACCCGGTGACGGCACCGCATCGACACCCGTCTTCTTCGACCGCGAGGCGTCGGTCCTGCAGCCGGAAGCCCTCCGGACAACGCCGGGCCCCCTGTCCGGCACGTTCGGAACGGGCGCCGACCGGCCGGCCACGCGGATTGCGTCCGCCGCAACCCCCCAGACGCCGGGAGGCGATACCGTTCGGGACCGCTTTGTATTGCTGCACCCGGACGCGCAGCACGACGGGCACCCCTTCTTCGCCGGGGACGGCCGGTTCCGCGCCGGCGGGATCGATTTGGACGGGGACGGGATCTCGGAAGTGCTGCTGGAGCGGCGCACCGCTTCCGGCGCCCGGCCAGGCGCATGGGCGCTCGAACTGTACCGGGCCGCACCGGCGGGATGGCGGCGGCTGGTCGGCGTGCGGTTGGCCGGCACCCTGCCGACCGCCGAAGGGAAGACTGTCCGCTGGCGGCGGCGGTACCGCTTCGCCAGGGGGGCGGACGGGCAGATCCGTCTCGTGCTCCGGGCGGTCCTCCCGCAGGGTCCGGTTCGCCCGATGGACGAGGCGGAACATCTCGCCCTGGCGATCCGGAGCATGAGCTACGCATACGATCCGACAACGAAGACCTTCGCCCTCGCGGACTGGCGCACCGTACCGGCCGGCACCGCCGCCCCGACGAACACGGCCGGAGACACGTCCGGCCCCGCCGACGCGCTCGGGCGGATGATGCTGGACGAGCTCGCGCTCTACGCAAAGACCGGCCAGCACGAGGCCGGGCTGGTGCAGGCCGGGCACTTTCGCGAGATGATCGCCAACCTCCCGCAGGCCGACGCCGCAGCGCTGCGGATCCGCGACGGCGCACTCTTCTGGTTCGAGGGGCGTTTCTTTGCCGGACAGGGCCAGACCGATGCGGCGCGGCGGGCCTGGCGCATCGCTGCCCTGAACGGCGTCGCCCCCTGGAGCGACCGCGCCGACGAGGCCCTCCGCGCTCTCGATGCCGTCGGCGCGGCGCCGCCGGCGGACGGGTAGCCTCTGCCCCGAATGCGAAGCCGTGACGCCGGGAAATGCGACGGTGACAAAATTCCTTTCCCGGCTTTTGCTTGCAGAACCGGGATTCCGGAGTACACTGGTCCCTTCTCCCGTGACCGGGAGAACCGTCCGCAGAACGCAACCGACGGACCATGCGGGCGGCGGAGGCGACCAATGCCCTCGGACAACGTGCAGGGAGGGGGTGACACAGGATGGCCATTCGGCTCGAGATGCGACCGAACGAACCCATCGACAAGGCGCTCAAGCGCTTCAAGAAGATGTGCGATCGGGAAGGTCTGAATCGCGACATCCGCCGCAACGCGTACTACGAGAAGGACAGCGAGAAGAACAAGCGCAAGAACCGCGAGCGGGAGAAGGAACTGGCCAAGCAGGTCCGCCTTGCTGCGCGCGCCAAAGCGAAGCGGAAGAAGCGGCGCTAGATCCGTTCCGCCTGCGATGCACTTTTCGAACCGGTCGGACGCAACCGCGCTCCGGCCGGTTTTTTCATGCCGTCGGCGAAAGGGATATCCGTGCGCAAGCCCGTTCTCGACATGCACCTCCACCTCGCCGGCGTCGGCCACGGCGGCACCGGCTGCTGGTACCACCCCGACCGGCTGCGGAGCCTGCCGGTGCGGATCCTCCTCGCGTCGCTCCGCATCCCCGCCGACGAGCGGGAGCGCGACCTGGACGGGGCGCTCCGTCGGCGCCTGATCGAAACGGTGGAAGGCGCGACAGACCTCGACGGCGCGGTGGTGCTGGCGCTCGACTGGGCGCGCGACGAACGCGGCCGGCCCGACCGGGAGCGGACCGACTTCTTCGTCCCGAACGACTACGTCCTCGACCTCGCGCGGACGCACCCGCGCCTCCGGGCCGGGGCGTCGGTCCACCCCTATCGGCCCGACGCGGTCGACGAGGTGCACCGGGTCGCGGAGGCGGGGGCGGCGCTGGTGAAGTGGCTCCCGGCGTGCCAGAACTTCTCGCCCCTCGACCCGCGCTGCGACCGGGTCTACGCGGCGCTGGCGGCGTGCGGGCTGCCGCTCCTCTGCCACACCGGCAGCGAAGGCGCCACCCGGGTCCACCGGCAGGCCTGGAACGATCCGCGCGTCCTGCGGCGGGCGCTCGACGCGGGCGTCACCGTCATCGCGGCCCACTGCGGCATGCGCTCGAACCCCCTCGACCGGGATTACCGCCACGTCTGGCGAACACTGCTGCGCACCCATCCGAACCTGTACGGCGACACGAGCAGCCTCTTCGGCGCGCGGGCGCAGGCGTTTGTGCGTTTCTCGCAGGCGGCGGAGGTGCGCGAGCGCCTGGTGCACGGGAGCGACTGGCCGGTGCCGGGGAGTCCGTGGTGGTTGCTGGGACGGCTGCCGCTGCGGCGGATCCGCGCGCTCGGGCGCATCGCCAACCCGCTCGACCGCGACCTCGCCACCAAGCGCGCGCTAGGCCTGCCGGACGCCGTCTTCACCCGCGCGGCGCAGCTCCTCGCCGGACCGCTGCCGGCTGTGCGCGAACGGAACGAACCGGAGACCTGACCCCCGGCGCCGGAGCGCCCGGCCGGCCCCCGGCGATCACAACGGAAGAGCGCGCGGCGCCGCCGCGTCGCTGCATCCGTCCGGGCCGGGCACAGAAGACGCTCAGCGCTTGCCGCGGAAGATGGCGAGATTGACGAACTGGCAGGGGAGCTTGAGGGTCGCGAGCGCGCAGGTGGCACCCTTCTCGCCGGACGGCGGATCCGGGTCGTTCCAGACCAGCACGCGCTCGCCGTCGACGAAGGCGCGCACGAGGGGGCCCACCCGCTCGACCGTGAGCTTGACCTTGTCGGCGCCGGGATCGAATGTGCACGGCACGCGGAGAAAGATGGTCTGCGTGTGCTCCGGCGTGTCGATGGTGTCGAGCTGGACATACTGCTGCTGAAAGGCAAAGGTCACGCGTCGGCCGGTGAAGCCGTCGCCGCCGAGCACCAGGATGGGCTGCGTCTCGCCGATGTCCTCGACGGTGGCGACGATGCGCATGGAGGCGCCGATGGGCCGGGTGTAGTGGAGGACGGAATAGCCGTCGGACTGCTTCATCTTCCCGGTCAGCACCAGGCGCTTTTCGTCGATGTTCGCGGCCAGCTGCTCCCGCGCGTTGGTGAGGTCCACGATGCCCCGGTTCGGCGTCAGCAGCAGCGTCCCCCGGCAGAACAGGATGTCGAAGGGGTCCGGAAGCTTCTTGCGCTTGAAGTCGGAGTAGAAGACGCGCTCCCAGCGGAAGCGCTTGTTCGCGAGATCGTCCTCCAGGGTCGCTTCCAGCGCGAGCGCGTCGGCGTCGAACTCCACGGCGGGGGGCGGATCCTGGCGCTTCTTTTTGCCCGGCAACGCGGTGGGGCGGGCCTGGGGCGGCCGGAAGATCGGGCTCTTGGCGGCGTCCGCAGCCTTCTTCCCGTCTTTCCCACCAGCCTCTTCCTTCGCTTCGGCCTCGGTCTCGGAGCCGTCCGGGCCGAACGCCATCAGGAGTGCGGGGATGCCGAGAAGAACAAAGAGTCCGGCCGCGATGGTCACCCGCCGCAGCAGTATTTCCCGTTGCTCCATCCACCGCGCCAGGCGGTCCCGGCAGGTGCGGGCCAGCGGCGTCGGGGCTTCCCCGCGGCGGACGCGGGCGAGATCGTCGGCCACCTCCTCGGCGCGCTGGTAGCGCCAGAGGCGCCCCGTCTCCAGGCAGCGGAGCACCACGGTGTCGGCGCCGGCGGGGACGGCCTGGTTCCGGCGGCTGGGCAGCTCCGGATCGTCGCCTTCCATCGCGTCGCGGTAGTCGTCCCACGACGGCGCCACGTGCGGCGGACGCCCGGTAAGCATGGCGTAGAGGACGGCCCCGAGTGCGTAGATATCGCTCGGTCGCCCCGCGACGGAGTACCGCCCCCAGACCTGCTCCGGGGCGAGATAGGCGTAGCGGTTGGTGGCGTCCTGGGGCGGGGTGTCGTACCAGTCGCGCAGCTCCCGCGCTTCGACCGCGAAGCCGAAGCCGCGCAGCCACGGCTCGCCGTCGACATCGATGAGAATCTTCGCCGGCGACAGGTTGAGATGGACAAACCCGGCCTCGTGGGCGGCCGCAAGGGTGCGGGCCAGCGACTCTCCGATGCGGAGCGCCTCCTGGGGGTCGAGCGCACCGTCGCGGAGCTTCGCCTCCAGCGATTCACCCTCCACCCATTCGGCGGCGGTCCAGTGCTGCCCCTCGGGGGTCCGGCCCGCGTCGCGGCGCTTGACGATACGGGGATGGTCCAGCTTCGTGGCGGTCCGGGCGGCGAGGGCGTGATCGTAGGCCCGGTTTTCGTCCAGGTCCACGCCTTCGCCGATCAGCTTCACTGCGGCGAGCTCGCCGGAAGGGAGATGCCGGGCGCGGTAGGTGGCGCCCCGATGGCCGACGCCGACGGGCTCAAGAAGCTCGTAGTCGCCGACGCGGCGCGAAGCGGAATCCGAAGTGGTGGGGGCTTCATCGGTCATTTCGGTGCCCTCCCGAAGCCGCCGGATGGCGCGCCGACCACAGCCGGGCCTTCCGCCCGTACCGGAACCGGTTGCCTCCGCGGGAACCAGAACGCCAAACGCCTCCGAAACATGTAGCCCGTAACCCCCGGCCGGTCAAGGAGAAAGGCCGATGACGGCCGGACCGCCCCTCAGGCCGAAGGGGCGGGCACAATCGCGGGCTCCGGCTCGCCGGCCTCCACGATCCGGCGCAGGAGCAGACCTCGCAGTTCGGCACGGATGGCCTCGTGCCCGGGGGATGCGACCAGGTTGTTGCGCTGATGGGGGTCGGCGTCGTTGTCGTAGAGATGGCTCTCGACATAGCGCGTGCCCCACGGGTCGTGGCGCGTCCGGTCGGGGTCGTCGACGGCGTAGGTCCACCGCGGGGTCCGGAGGGCGCGGCCGCACTGGCTTTCGCTGATCTGGATGTAGACCGCGTCGCGCCAGTCCGCGGGCGGGCCGTCGACTGCGTCCTGCAGGGCGCGGCCCTGCATGGTGGGCATCGGCTCGCAGCCGGCGGCGCGGAGGATGGTGGACGGCACGTCCAGCAGGCTGGCGAGCGCGTCCGCCGTCCTGCCGCCGGTGAAGCCGGGGCCGTGGAACACCATCGGGATGTGGGTGCAGCCGTCGTGGCAGGAGCGCTTGTACTCGCTGTTGCGGGTGCGGAAGTGGGAACCGTGATCGCTCGTATAGATGACGAGCGTATTGTCGGCGACGCCCAGTTCCTCCAGCTTGTCGAAGATGCGCCCGAGGTTGGCGTCCAGGCTGTGGCAGCAGCCGAGGTAGTCGGGGTAGTTTTCGCGCCAGTCGCCCTCCGTCTCCTCCAGGTCGCCGGGCACCTCGTAGTCGGCCCAGCGCTCCTTCGACCCCTTCGGCCCCTCGTAGCAGTTGTGGTCGTTCTGGTGGTGGGGCTCGATGTAGGAGACCATGCAGTACCACGGCGCCGCGCCCGAGCGGGTGTCGAGGAAGCGGAGCACCTGGTCGGTGACGAAGTCGGCCCGGTAGGTTGTCCCGTCCATCTCCACCTTGTTGCCGTCGGCGTCGAACATGTGCCCGTCGTAGCTGTGGCTGGTGAACTCCAGCGTGTCGGAGGCGACCCACCAGTCGCGGTACCCGCCGCGGCGGGCAGGCGGCACGGGGCGTTCGCGGAAGTCGTCCTCGCCGCCACGCTCCCCGCACGAGGCGAGGTGCCACTTGCCGACATAGGCGGTCTCGTAGCCGATGTCACCGAGGCAGTGGGCCACCGTCTTGGCGTCCATGGGCAGGCGGCGGTGGTTGGTCTGGCAGCCGATCTGCGCCGGGAAGCGCCCGGTCTGCAGCGCCGCGCGCGCCGGCCCGCAGACGGGCTGGCAGGTGTAGGCGTTGGCGAAGCGGACGCCGCGCGCAGCCATGCGGTCGAGATTGGGGGTCACCGGCAGCTTCTGCCCGTAGCAGCCGCAGGTGTCCCAGCGCTGCTGATCACTGAAAAAGAACAGGATGTTCGGGCGCGAATCGGCCTGGGCCATGACGGTCTCCTCGGGGGCAGGAAGCAGAACTCTCGTTTGCCCGAAGCGGTTTCGCTTCGGCAAAACGGCATTCTACCGCGGCGACCGTATCCCGCAAGCAGTTTGGAGACCGTTGCGGGGCAAGTGCTCTTCTTGCTGGCGCACGTCACGGATCTGGCGCAGATCGGATGGGCCGGGGGGCACGCGCATCAGTCGAGCGCGATGTAGGGCGAGTCGCCGGAGATGCCGGGGTTGATCTGCACCTTGCCGCCCCAGCGGCTGTTGTACATGATGTCGATCACCTCGATGGGCACCATGGCGTCGACGCGCGGCGTGTTGACCCCGTGGCGCGCCCAGCCCTGATCCGTGCCGGTGGTGCCGGAGGCGAGGGGGATCTTTTTGCATCCGCCCGACATGGGGCGCCACTCGGCCGAGCCGTCCGCCCAGAGCATGTTGGCCCCCGGCACGAGATTGCCCATGAGGTGCGCCACCGCGCCGGTGTCGTGCAGTCCGCCCTCGATGTTGTCGGGCGTGGTGTCGTAGATGAGGGTGCCTTCGTCGATCTGGATCCGGTCGGTCATCAGCACCCAGCGGCCGGCCAGGTGGCGGCCGGGGGCGGCCTGCTGCGCGCGGCGGGCGCTCTCCTCCAGTTGTTCGAGCAGGCGCTTCTGCGTGCTGCTGTAAGCGGGATGCGACGGGCGGGAGAGGGTGTAGTTGCCGAAGTAGTTGTACCCGCCGTGGCCGATGACCCCGCGCAGCGTGGGGCAGGTGCCGCCGGGGCCGCTGCGGCTGCTGAAGAGATAGTCCGCCAGCATCGCCTCAAAACTGTCGGTGTGCTCAGCATAGCGAAAGGCGCCGCCGCGGTTGCCGTTGAACGGAACGGTGACGAAATCGCCTTCGTACATCGAGATCCCGATGTGCGCCTGGCGAAGCTCCGAAGCGCAGACCGCACGGACCGCCGCATGCTGCGCCTGCTCCAGCGCCGGCAGCAGGAGCGCCGCCAGCACGCTGATGATCGCGATCACCACCAACAGCTCCACCAGGGTGAAACCGTCCGGCGCATCCGGTTCCGTGTCGGGGAAGCGCATGCCGGCTCTCTTTTGTGATGCTTTGCGATCATCAGGGCCGTCGGCCGCCAGCTAGTTCGTCTCGTACAGGAACGGGTGCGAGCCGTAGCGCGCCTTGTCGACGAAGGCGCGATCCAGATCGCCGTCGCGGTAGCTGAGCACGCCCCCGTCGGCGCCAAGGATATGCGTCGCACCCGTCTCCGGTCCGTCGCCGCCGTGCCAGAACCGGGATGTCCGCGCCAGTAGCCCGTGCCGGTGTGCCACCAGAGGTCCCGCTGCCAGTCAGAATAAACATACGTTACCGGATTCTGGTTGTCCACCCCGTGCTCAAGGAGGAGGGGGTAGTCGCTGCGCTGGATCTGCGCCAGGCGGCGGACCGTGTGGGCGGTCTTGTTGCCGCGGTTGCCCCCGTCCCAGAAGTTGTTGCTGGCGTAGGTCGACCAGTGGTGCCGGTTGAGGTAGAGGTCCACGTAGGCGCCGGGGAGGTCGAGCGCGCCCGCCATCGCGGTCGGACAGATGAAGACACTGCCCTCGACCGCGCCGACGTCGTCGTCATCGAACCGGTTGGTCTGTGCCGGGAGAAGGGCCTGCTCCGGCAGGATGACGTCCCGCAGGAGCGCCAGGCTGTGCTCGCCCCCCTTCGCCCACCAGGCCCAGCCCGTGCTGGCCGGGGCGCTGGGGCCGTGGTAGTAGGTGCTCACGGTGTGGCGGGGCAGGTGGCCGTCGGCTTCGTCGGCATACAGCATCAGCGCCACGCCGAGCTGCCGCTGATTGTTGAGGCAGACGGCCGCGCGGGCGCTCGCCATCGCATTCTCCAGCGCCGGCAGCAACAGCGCCGCAAGCACGCTGAGAATGGCGATCACGACCAGGAGCTCCACCAGGGTGAAACCGTTCCGTCGCCGAGACGCCATGCCCGGGCTCCTTTCGGCTCTGCTTCCCGCCGCCCCAAAGCCGCTCCGCCGGCCCCTACGGTTCGTAATCGGGAATGCTGGAATAGATGTTGTGCGTCACCACGCCGTACCAGTCCATGTCGTACAGGCGCTCGTCCCACCAGCCCTTTTTGGGATAGCCGCCGTAATTGAAGGAGGTGCGGGACCAGGTCTTGTACTGGCCGGTGGCCTCCAGGTCCCGGTGGTACAG
>CAZKKD010000092.1:0-11391 GCA_964553265.1 uncultured Planctomycetales bacterium
CCAGGACGATGGTGCAGGAGCCGGACTGCTCCTGGCGGGGCGCCGACTCCTGCAGGAGCTGGACGAACCCCGGGACGGAGTTGAGCGGGTTGCGGATCTCGTGCGCGATGCCGCTGGCCATCTGCCCGAGGGCGCTCAGCCGTTCGGCGCGTTTCACCTGTTCGCCGAGTTCGTGGACGCGGCTCAGGTCGCGGTAGTGCACCACCACGCCGATCGGGTTGCCGGCGTAGTCCATCAGCGGGGCGGTGTTCACCCCCACGGGCACCGGCGCGGCCTCGCCGCCCGGGCGGAGGTGGGCGCTCTCGGTCTCCTGGGGCTTGCCGCTGCGCAGCGTCTGCCCGACGAGGATGTTGATCTCCGACAGCGGGTCGATGGCGTCCAGGCGCATGCCGAGGAGATCATTTTCCGTAAGCCCCGCCAGGGCCGCGCCAATGGGGTTGGTCCGGTGGATCCGCCCGTCCCGGTCGACCACCAGCAGCCCCCCCGCCAGGCTGCGCAGGACGCAGGCGCTGAACTCCTCGCTGTCCTTGAGCATCGCGTAGAGATTGGCGTTCTCCAGGCAGATGGCCAGCTCCATCGCCATCGCGCTCGCCAGGCGGACGCTGTGCTCGTCGAAGGGCTGGCCGATGCCGGAGGTGTCGAGGTAGATGACCCCGAGCGGCTTGTCCTGCACCACCAGCGGGACGCCCATCATCGAGGTGACCACGTTCATGTCCAGCGCCTGGGTGTGGCGGAAGCGGTCGTCCTTGGCCGGTTCGCGGCTCAGCACGCCCTCGCGGTAGGTGAGCACCTCCTCCAGGAGGGTGCGGCTCACCGCCACCTGCCCGTCGCCGCTGGCGGCGTAGGTCGCCCGGGGGACGAGCTGCGCCTTGCGATCCAGCAGCAGCACCGCGCCCCGGTCGGCCTTGCAGACGCGGGCCATCTCCTGGATGCCGCGCTCCAGCAGCGTCTCGCGGTCCAGGATGCCGCTGACGCGGGTGATGAAGTTGTAGAGCGCGAGAAAGGCCTGCTGGCCGGTGTCGCTCGGGCGCTCCTCCTCCTTCGCTTCCGCGCCCATCAGCTCCATGATCGAGGTGCTGTCGAGGCTGAACTTCATCACCGAGTCGCTCTGCCGCAGGGTGTCGGCCACCACGGCGCGCTGGGCGGTGGAGTAGGGATTGTCGATCTCCACCAGCATCACGGTGTCCCCCACCGCCAGGCGGTCGCCGTGGGCGAGGGCGTGGGGCGCTTCGATGCAGAGCGAATTGACGTAGGTCCCGTTGGTGCTGCCGAGGTCCTCGACCATGAGCGCGTCGTCCTCGCGGTAGACCGCGGCGTGGCGGCGGCTCACCCCGTCGTCGTCGAGCGGGATGTCGCAGCGCCGGTCGCGCCCCAGCACCAGGCGGCCGTCCTCCAGCGGATAGCGCTGTCCGCGATGACTGCCCTGCACCACCACCAGCATGTCCATGCGCTCGGTCCTTCCGGTTGCGTCAGCGTTCGATCGCGCCCACCACCTCGCGCGCGGCGCGGCGGCGGACGTTGCGGTCGACGGCGTTGAGGTCTTGCACCACGCGGCGGAGATCGTTCTCCTGCGGATAGAGCCCGCCGAGGAGAAGCGAGAGCACCTTCCGCGACTCCCCGTCGAGGCGGTCGAGGGCGAAGAGCATGCGCTCCAGCTCGTCGGGGCGGCTGTCGAGCCGGGCGATCACCTTCACCGCGCTCTTGGCGATGCGGCGTTTGCGTGCGGCCAGGCGCTCCAGCAGGGCGCGCGCCCCCGACGTCAGCTGAAACCCCCGCAGCGCGTCCACCACCGTCGCCTGCACCTCGGCGTTGCTGTCGGTGAGCGCCTCGAGAAGGCCTTCCTTGGTCTTCGCGTTGCGGAGGCGGCCCAGGCTGCGCGCCGCCGACGCCCGGGTGCGCGGGTGGCCCGCGCGCAGCAGCTCCAGCAGGATGACCGCCGGCTGGCGGCTGTGCATCTCGCCGAAGAGGCCGGCCAGGAACTCCTGCACCTCGGGCGGGCCGTGCCGGGCCAGGGTCTCGAGCTCGTGGTGCACCCCGGCGTCGCGGCTCTCGACCAGGACCTTGCGCAGGCGGTCCGGCAGTTGCCCCCCCGCCCGGGCGTAGAACTGCGCCAGCGGCTTGATGCAGAGGCGCAGCCCCAGCATCTCGATGCACTCCACCGCGGCGTTGCGCACCTTCCAGACGTCGTCGTTCAGGAACCGCACCGCCATCTCCGCGCAGCCCTCGTTGCGGAGCTCGCCCATCCGGTGCAGCACCCGGATGCGGAGGCGGTAGTCCTCGTCGGTGACAATCTTCTTCAGCACCTCGGCCTCCTCCTCCGGCGGCAGCAGCTCGCGCAGAAGGATGAGGCAGAGGTGGCGCGTTTCGAAGTCGCCCTGCCGGTAGGCGTTGCGGACATAGCGCATCGCCGTCTCGGGGTTCTGCTCCTCGGCCAGGCGCTTCAGGACGCCGCCGACAAGGTTGCAGACCGCGCGGGCCGGCTTTTCGCGGATGCTCGTCTCGAACGACGGGCGCGAGGCCGGCGGCACCGCACCAATCAGGCTGCGGGCAAAGTCGAAGACGGTGAAGGCGTTGTCGGTGATGCGCTGGCGGTTGAGGATGCTCGTAAACGCCCCGCTCTCCATCGCCAGCTTCGGATGCTGGTGCGAGTCCCGCAGCGCGCGGTCCACCTCCACCCGCAGGTCGTCCAGCCGCACCGGCTTGGTCAACAGCGGCCCCAGCGCCAGCGCGCGCACCGTTTCCGCGGCTTCGCGGTCGGCCTCGTCCACCACGGTCACCGTCGGGATGCCCCAGCCGCGCTTGCGGATGTTCGCCAGCAGGCGCAGCCCCTCGTTCCGATCCGAGGCGAGCGAGAGGAGCAGCAGGTCCGGCAGCTCCTCCTCCAGGAGCGCCAGCGCGCGGTCCGGGTGCTCCACGCCGGCGACGCGGTGGCCCGCCCCCTCCAGCACCTGGCGGAAGAGGAACTGGCTGTAGCGCTGTCCGTCGCAGACCAGGATGAAGCGCCCGGTCCCCTCCTCCGCGATGACGGCCGGCGCCTCGGCCGCCCCGGCGCCCTCCGCCGCGGGGGCCGCCGCCGGTGCGGCCGGGCGCGCCGCGGCATGGCCGGCGATCTCGTCGATCCGCTCGCGCAGTTCGTGAATGTTGACCGGCTTGGCGAGGTACCCGCTGATCTCGAAGCGCGACGCCCGCGCCACCGTCTCCCGGTCCTTGTGCGCCGAGATGACGATGACCTTGCTGTCGACGTGGTTGGCGTGGAGGCGCTCGAGCACCTGGATGCCGTCCAGCTTCGGGATGCCGACGTCCAGGAGCACCAGGTCCGGGCGGCTGTCGAGGATGGTCTGCACCGCCGCCTCGCCGTCTTCGGCCTCGATCACCTCGAACTGCTTCTCCTTCAGGATCGTCCCCAGGAGCTGCCGGACCGAGCCGACGTCGTCGGCCACCACCGCCCGGCGGTCCACCGGGCGCAGGTCCGAACTCACCAGCGTCGGCGCTTCCGTGTTCGGTCCGGCCGGGCCGGGCCGCCCGACGAACGAGGACGGCGCCTGCCCGCCGGCGCCGCCGCTGCCGAGAACGGCCCCGCCCGCGCCGTACGCCTGCCCCGCGAGCTCCCCGTAGAGGGCGCGGAGCTCCTCCAGCAGGGCCTCCGGGCTTTCGGGGCGGTCGTTGGGATCCTTCTGCATCATGTGCAGGATGACCCGGTCCACCGCTGCGGGCACCTCCGGGTGCACCCGGCTCGGCGGCGCCGGCGCTTCGTAGACGTGCTTGTAGAGGACCGCCGCCGGCTGGTCGGCGATGAAGGGCGGCCGGCCGGCCACGAGCTCGTAGAAGACGACGCCGAGGCTGTAGATGTCGCTGCGGACGTCGAGGTCCATCCCCTGCCCCTGCTCGGGGCTCATGTAGTTGGCGGTCCCGACGATGATGCCGACTTCGGTCAGGTTCGACTCGTTCGTCTTCGCAAGGCCGAAGTCGGTGATCTTCACCTGCCCGCGCTCGGTGAGCATGATGTTGCTCGGCTTGATGTCGCGGTGGACCAGCCCGATCTCCGCCGCCGCGCTCATCGCCTGCCCCACCTGGATCAGGATCTCCACCGTCTCCAGCAGCGAGAACGAACGCCCCTCCATCAGGAGCTGCGCCAGGTCCTTGCCCCGGACGTACTCCATCGCGAAGTAGTGGATGTCCCCTTCGCAGCCGGTGGAGTAGATCTGGATGACGTTGGGGTGCACCAGCGACGCGGCCGCGCGGGCCTCGCGCTGGAAGCGGGCGACGAAGGTCTCGTTCTTGGCGATGTTCTCGGAGAGCACCTTGATGGCGACGTCCCGGTCCAGCGACTCCTGGTGGCCGCGGTAGACCATCCCCATCCCCCCCTCGCCGAGGGTTTCGAGGATCTTGAATTCACCGAGCCGTTCCAGCATGCTGCCGTGCCCCACTCACGCCGCGGCCGCCCGGGCCGCGCGGCGCCCCGTTCGCCGGAGGCGCTCAGTCCACCAGCGTAACGCTGTCCAGCTCCACCAGTCCCGCGGCGGCCAGCAGCCCCATGTACTTGCGGGGAATGGTGACGCGAAAGAGATCCGCCCCCGCCAGGCGCGCCCGCTCCAGGCGGCAGCCGGTCAGGTTCGCGCCGCTCAGGTTGCTGTTGGCCAGGTTCGCGCCCGAAAGGTCGCTCCCGGTCAGGTCCGCCGCGCAGAGATCGAAATTCACCAGCGTCGTGTCCGACAGATCCAGGTCCCGCAGCACCGCACCCTCGCGCAGGTCCGAGCACCAGCGGTTCCACGTCACGAAGTCGCCGCCCACCGCACACTCCAGAAACCGCCGGTGCACCGGCTGCACCGTCTTCTGCAGGTCGTCGAAGTCCAGAATCGCCTCGTAACAGCCCGGTACGCGCTTCGAGTGGCTGATGGTGGCGTCGCCGCGGTAGAGGATCTCGCCCTCGCCGGTCTTGTCGAAAAAGATGGTCACCCGCAACCGGTGGCCCGCAACGATGTTGTCGCGCATCCGGATCCGGCCCTGCCCCTCGTAGAGACGGGTCAGTTCGGCCTGGCGATTCTTGCGTCGCTCGGAAACCGACCCGAAGCTCTCGCTCAGCACCTTGAAGGTGCAGCGGCGCGGCGGACGGCCGTCGCCGCTCTCGAAGGCGAGTTCCTCGGCGTCGTCGACCGCGCTCTCGAGACTCGTGATGAGATCGTCGAGACCGCCCGTGTCGTCCGCCATCCCCGGTCCTCTCCCGACGGATCGGCGCGGCCGGATGCCCCGCCCGGTGTGTATTCTGCCCGCCCCCTGCGGCGCTGTCAAGGCCAGAAGGCGCGCAGCCATGCCTCAAGATACAGGAGCGCATAGAGCTTATGACCCACATCGGTCCGCCCCAGCCGCGCGGCGTCCAGGAGCGCCTGCACCGGCTCGTTCCGGACCCAGCCCCGCCCCCCCAGCCCGTCCGGCCCCAGCCGCGCGGCCGCCGCGCCCGCCAGTCCCTCCCGGAACCAGCGCGCCAGCGGCGCCTCGAATCCCTGCTTGCGGCGGTAGACCACCTCCGGCGGCACGCGCCGCGCGGCCAGCCGCTTGAGAAAGGCCTTCAGCTCCCCCCCGGCCAGGTGCGCCTCCGGCGGCACGCGCAGCAGCGTCTCCGCCACCCGGTGGTCCAGGAACGGCACCCGCAGCTCCAGCGACACCGCCATGCTGATCCGGTCCGCCTTCAGCAGCAGGTCGTCCGGCAGGAATGTCTTCAGGTCCACGTACTGCAGCCGCGTCAGCGGATGCGCCCCCGCCGCGCGCGCGAAGTGCGGCCGCAGGCGTGCGCCGCCGGGATCGAGGTCGACCGCCGCCGCCACGTCCGGGGTGAGGAGCGCCGCCTTCTCGTCGGGGCGGAAGACCGCGAACCAGGCCGCGTAGCGCTCCGCGTCCGGCAGGCCGCCGGTCCGCCCCAGCTTCTCCATCCGCCGGCCCAGCTCCCGCGTGCGCGCCAGCGTCTGCAGCGCCCGCCCCCCCAGCCGCGCCAGCGGCAGCAGCCCCGGCGCCCGCGCCAGGCGTCGGACCTTCCGGTCCCAGTAGTACCGCGGGTACCCCGCCCCCAGCTCGTCCCCGCCGTCGCCGGCCAGCGCCGTCTTCACGTGCCGCGACGCCATCCGGCAGAGCGCCAGCAGCGGCAGCGCCGAGCTGTCCCCGAACGGCTCCTCCAGGTGCCGGGCCAGCAGCGGCAGGTCCGTCAGCGCGTCCGGTTCGGTCGTCTCCTCGTGGTGCTGGGTCCCGAGCCGGCCGGCCACGGTCCGGGCATAGCCGGACTCGTCGTAGGCCGGGTCGCGAAAGCCGATGCAGTAGGTCCCCACCCCTGCCTTGCGTTCGGCGGCGGCGGCGGCGACGAGCGAGCTGTCCACCCCCCCGCTCAGCATCACCCCCAGCGGCACGTCGCTCATGAGGCGCGCCCCCACCGCTTCGTCGAGGATCGCCGCCACCGCCTCCTCCGCGTCCGTGGGGGCCAGCGGCGCACCGTCCAGCGGCAGATCGTAGTAGGGCTCCACCGTCAGGCGCCCGTCGGCCAGGCGCGCCCAGTGTCCCGGCGGCAGCTTCCGCACGCCCTCGAAACCGGTCCGCGGCGCGGGCACGTACTTGAAGGTCAGAAAGTCGCTCACCGCCTGCCGGTCCGGTTCGCAGGGGATGGCCGGGTCGGCGAAGAGGCACTTCGCCTCGCTCGCGAACGCGAACCGGTCCGGCCGCTCGCAGAGGTAGAGCGGCTTGATCCCCAGGCGGTCGCGCGCCAGGAACAGGCTCCGCTCCCGCAGGTCCCAGATGGCGAAGGCGAACATCCCGTTCATGCGGTCCAGGACGCCCGTCCCCCACTCCGCGTAGCCGTTCAGAACCGCCTCGGTGTCGCAGCGGGTGTGGAAGGTGTGCCCCCGCCGGACCAGGTCCGCGCGGATCGCGTCGTGGTTGTAGCACTCGCCGTTGTAGACGATCACGTACCGCCGGTCGTCGGTCCACATCGGCTGGTCGCCGTCGGCGAGGTCGATGATGGCCAGCCGCCGCATCGCCAGCCCCACCCCGACGCCCGCGTAGATCCCCTCGTGGTCCGGGCCGCGGTGGATCATCCGCCCCGCCGCCTGCCGCAGCAGCGCTTCGGGAACCGGGTAGTCCCGGTCGGCAAACACCCACCCGCAGATGCCACACATGGCGTCGTTTCCTCGAGATGCGGAGATACGGACGCGAAAGGGCCGGAAGGCCGCATCCTGGCGCCCCGTCCCCGATGGGATCGGCGGCGTCCCGCCGACGGCCGGATTCACGACCTTCAAAGACGGTCGAACTCGTGCTCCCCCGCCGGCACGCTTCCGCCCCCCGGCCGGGCGTCCGGCCCGCCGGTATCCTCGGTCACCCCCGCAGCGGAGTCAAGCGGGAAGGCCGCCAGCGGCCGGCCGGCCCGGAGTGCGGCCAGGAATCCGGCCAGGTCCGCCGGCAGCGGCGCCGCGATGCGCAGTTCCGCCCCCGTCGCCGGATGGCGGATGGTGAGCGTCTCCGAGTGGAGCGCGAACCGTTCCAGCGCGCGGTCCGACACCGCCCATGGCGGCGGCGCCTCCGCATCCGCGCCGGCCGGCGGGGGCGCGTCCCACCGCAGCCCCCGGTCGTCCCCGTAGAGGTGGTCCCCCGCCAGCGGGTGGCCCATCGCCATGGCGTGGACGCGGATCTGGTGCTGCCGGCCGGTGGCGAGGGCGAACCGCACCAGCGTGTAGCCCTGCCGCGATTCGGTCCCGTCGGGCAGCGTCACGCCGCGGTCGGCGAAACGCTCCCGCACCCAGAAGCGGGTGAGGCAGGGCTTGCCCGCGCTGTCGCGGCGGACGGCCTGGACGCAGCGGTTGGCGCAGTCCGCCTTCGGGCCGATCGGCAGCGCAATCTCGCCCTGCTCGCCGTCCACCACGCCGCGCGCCACCGCCAGGTAGGTCTTGTACGGGGTGCGGGCCTCGAACTGCTCCTGCAGGTGGCGCTTCGCCTCCAGCCCCTTCGCCACCAGCACGATGCCGCTGGTCAGCTTGTCGATGCGGTTCACCAGGCTCAGCTCCCGCCCCGCCGGCAGGCGATCCTCGTAGAGAAAGTAGAGCGCGTTCATCAGCGTGTCGTGCCGGTGCAGCGCCACCGGGTGGACCACCAGGCCCGGCTGCTTGTTGACCGCGAGGAGGTGCTCGTCCTCGTAGACGATCTCCACCGGGATGTCGCGCGCCACGTCGATCCCCCCCGCCGGCTCCCGGCACTGCAGGAGCACCGCGTCGCCGGTCCGGACGCGCGCGTTGTCCGGCCGGACCGCATCGTTGAGGCGGATTCGCCCCTCGGCGTTGTAGCGCTTCACCCGCGTGCGGCTGATGGTCGGGGCCATGGCGTGGACATAGCGGTCCAGCCGCATCCCGTCGTGCGTCGGGTCCACCCGGTAGGTGAGGTCGAAGGGCTTGGACGGGTCCAGCATGCCGGGAATCCTTGCCGGGGAGCCGTTCGGGCACGGGCGGCACAAGCGCCTGTGCGGCTTCGCGTTCCGACCGTCCCGGCAGGGCCGGCGCCGGTCGGCCCCTCCGGTATACCGCGTCGGCCGCGCCGCCGCAAGCCCGCACGCCTCGCGGTTCCGCGCGCGCAACCGCTTTCCTGTTCCGTTTCTTGCTTGACAGAAACGGGCCAGCCGCTACAAGAGACAAGCCCGAGACACGGGCGAACTGTGTTCCATGCGTCTTTCCGCCAAATCAAAGCGCTCCGCCCGGCCCCGGCCCGCCGGGAGACGACGGCGCGCACCCGGGATGCGGTCGCGACAGCCGGCCGACAGACGAAAAGGAGACGAGCCCATGCACGAGGACACAAAGGCCATCACCGACCTCCTGATCCGCGCCAAGAAGAAGGCGCAGGACGAGATCCCCGGGGTCCATGACCACGAATCCACCCCCGAGGAATCCTGGCCCGTCGAGTGCACCATCGGCCCCGGCCTCGAGGGCGCGACCGCCTGCTACACCCGGATCGGCCACGTCAACGGCGCGAAGGGCATCCTCACCTACCGCGGCTACAATGTCTTCGATCTTGCCATTTACAGCAGCTTCGAGGAGGTGACCTACCTCCTCCTCTTCGGCAAGATGCCGACCCCCACCCAGCTCGCCCGCTTCAAGGCCAAGCTGGCCAAGTACCGATACATGCCCGAGACGCTGCGGCTCCTGATGAGCTTCCCGGTCGAGAAGCAGAGCTCCATGGGGGCGCTCCGCCTCGGGGTCAACCTCCTGCGGCGGGTGGTGAGCCACATCGAGGACGAGCCCGCCCACCCCGAGGAGGAACCGCGCATCAGCGCCGACGAGGATTCCATCCCCGAAGAGACCCAGCCCATGGGGCACGAGCACGCCGTCTACGAGCTCGAAGAGGAGAAGGAAGAGTACCTCGCCCTCACCGACGACATCTGCCAGCTCATCAGCGGCATGGCCACCCTCACCGCCGCCATCGCACGCCTGCGGCAGGGGCGGCTGCCCATCGAGCCCGATCCCGGGCTCGACCACGCGGCCAACTTCCTCTACATGATGACCGGCGAGCGCCCCACCCCCGAGGCCGCGCGCATCATGGACGTCAGCCTCATTCTCCACGCCGACCACGGCATGAACGCCAGCACCTTCGCCTCGATGGTGGTGGCCTCCACGCTCTCGGACATCTACTTCAGCGTCGGCGCCGGCGTCGCCGCGCTCAACGGCCCGCTCCACGGCGGCGCCAACGAGCAGGTCCTCTACACCCTCGACGAGGTGAAGAAGGCCGGCAACGTCAAGAAGTGGTACGAGAAGGCCCGCGCCGAAAAGCGCAAGATCATGGGCTTCGGCCACCGCGTCTACAAGACCTACGACCCCCGCGCCCGCATCCTCGGCCCGCTCGCCGACTTCGTCGCCAGGCAGGACCCCGAGACCAAGGGGATGCTCGCCGTCGCGCACGACCTGGAGAAGGAGGTGGTCGCCACCCTCGGCAGCTCGAAGGGGATCTTCCCCAACGTCGACTTCTACTCCGGCCTCGTCTACAAGGCGATGGGGATCGACACCCCCATGTTCACCCCCATCTTCGCGGTGAGCCGCGTCTCCGGGTGGACCGCCCGCTGCCTGGAGTACCTCGAGAACAACCGCATCTTCCGGCCGCGCGCCATCTACACCGGCAAGTTCGACCAGGAGTACGTCCCGCTCGAAAAGCGCGGCCCCAGGCCGAAGGCCCAGCCCAAGCGCCCCGCCCCCGGCGAACCGAGCGAAAAGTGCAAGGCGAAGGGCAAGAAGAAGCGCTGACGCCCCCGCCCGCACCGCACCCCTGAAGCACCCCCCGACGGCCCGCTCCCCCCGGAGCGGGCCGTCGCATTGCGGCTTGACAGGGGGCCCCCATGTTGTACAATAAGGGTGTACACCTTCGCCGCGAAAGGGAACGGCCATGAAGTCGGTCAGCATCCGGGACGCCCGCAGTACGCTCAGCCGCATCCTGCAGGACGCCGAGCGCGGCGCCCCGACCGAGATCACCCGCTACGGCAAGCCGGTCGCGCGCATCGTCCCGGTGCCCCGCACGCCGAAGCGCCTCCCGTCGCTGCGGGGGTTCCGCGACGCGCAGGACGCCCCCGCCGAGAGCCTGACCGATACGGTTCTCAAGATGCGCGAAGAGGATCGCTATTGAGTCTCTACGTCGACACCAGCGTCCTGGCCGCTTTCTACTGCCGCGAGGCCGGCAGTACGCGGGCCGAGAAGGCGCTCCGCGGCGGCCAGGCGCTGGCGCTCAGCAGCCTCGTCAAGCTCGAACTCGCATCCGCCACGGCCAAGAAGGTCCGTAACGGTGCGTTCGACCAGTCCTTCGCGCGCCAGCTTCTCTCACTCTTCCACGCACACCTTCGCGACGGCCATTTCGAACTCCTCCCGGTGGAGGAGGCTGACGTCGCACTGGCCGACGAGTGGATCTGCAGCCTCTCCACGCCGCTGCGGACGCTCGACGCGCTCCACCTCGCCATCGCGTTCCGCGCCGGCCTGACACTCCTCACCGCCGACCGGGCCCTTGTCACCGCCGCCCGCGCCCTCAAGATCCCCTGCCGCCGTCCCTGAGAATACCCCCTCAGGGCCAATACGGTTCAGTTAAGCGGTGGCACGGCCATCTTGGCCGTGAAATCATGGGCTGGAAGCCCATGCCACGGCGCACCGGTAGTCTTAACTGAACCGTTTTGCCCTCAGGGCACGTTAAGAAATAACATCGGAAAAAGAGTCAGGCGCCATCGCAGGGTATGCCGATCCCCGCCCGCGCCCCCGCGGGCGATCCATCGGGACGGCTTCAACGTTGCCCCTGTTTTCATCCGCGTTTATCTGCGGTAATCTGCGTCATCTGCGTTCTTCGCTGTTCGCAGTTCTTCGCCGGTGGCACCGCCGCGCTCCCGGTCCGCACCGCCCG
>CAZKKD010000093.1:0-3333 GCA_964553265.1 uncultured Planctomycetales bacterium
CCTGGACACCATCGATGCAATCTGCCGCCTCCTCGCGTTCTGGGGGGCGAACGCCGCCGCCATCAGCCGGCGAATGGACGAACCCAATCGCGGAAAGCCATCAGGCAAGGGAGCGGACGCGTGAACTACCTCTTCGCAGGCAACCGGGGCTTCGTGTTGCAGCGCATGCGGGATCGCGGCCTTCCCCTTGCCGCGATCTACGCGGTGGAAGGTTCTTTTCTGGAGCGCGAACTCGACCGGGAAGGGGTGCCGTTTGAGACCTTGCCGCCGAAAGGAGCGTTTGTCGAAAGGCTGGCCCGGACCGATTTCGACGTTTTTGTGAGCAACGGGTGTCCGCACATTCTTCCGATCGAAAGGCTGTCCGAAAGCGGGACGAAGCGGTTTGTCAACGTCCACCCGTCGCCTCTTCCGGAGCTTCGCGGGGCGGATCCCGTGCCCGGAGCGCTCCTGCTGGGCAAAGACAGCGGGGCGAGCTGCCACCTCATGGACGACGGCATCGATACTGGCCCGCTGATCGCTCGTGTGACCATTCCGATGACGGACGAACTGGATGCAGGCTTGCTCTACCAGTTGAGCTTTCTCGCCGAAGTGGAGGCGTTCGAGCAAGCTCTGGGACGGGACTTTCGACCCGACGAAGCCTTGTCGGTTACATCGCCGCGGGAGGGGTGCTATTACACGTTTGCTCCGGAAGACCTCCGATTGGATCTGAGCCGGAGTGAAGCGGAGATTGTGCGGCAAGTCCGTGCCTTTTCGAGCCGCTCGAAAGGGGTCTGGTTCGAGCACCGGGGGGAGCGGTTGCGCGCCTTCTCGGCCGATGTCCTGACCCATCCAACCGTTCTTGCATATGCGAAGGACGCTCAGGAAAATCAGATCGTCTTTCGATACGAACAGGCGCTGATTCTGCGCAGAAAAGAGTGCTGTCTGCGGCTGGACCGGCTGGAAGGGGAGGTCGGCGTGCTGTGTGTGGGCGATACGCTGTCCGCGTAAACGGAGATCTCATGTCCTGGGACGAAACCATTTATCAGTGTCCGGCCGATGGCAGCCTTCTGGAGCCGGAAGAGAGCTCTTCCGGACCGCGATTGCGGTGCAGGCAAGGCCATGGCTTCGCGATCCGTCAAGGCGTACCGGATTTCACCTGGCCTCCGGAACTGGAGACGCTCGATCACGAAACACGCGATTACTACGAGGAGAGCGCGTCGACCTACGACCGGTACGTTCACCTGACCTACAAGACCTATGGCGAAGACGAAGACGCGGTACTGGACGCGCTGATTGATCGGCTCCACCTGGCGCCGCACCATGTCGTGCTGGAGGTCGGGTGCGGCACGGGGCGCTCGTCGGTGCGCATCGCCAAACGCCTCGGAACGGACGGAACGATGTACCTGCAGGAGCTCAGCCCCCGCTGCCTGGCCCTGGCGGTCGAGAAGCTTCGCGATTGCCCGGTGCCCCACGAGTTTGCCGTCGCCAACGGATGCTACCTGCCGCTGCCGGACAACAGCGTCGAAGCCGCCTACCACTACGGCGGCCTGAACGTCTTCTCCGACATCGGCCGCGCACTCGACGAGATGGCGCGCGTCACGAAGCCAGGCGGACGCGTGGTGGTGAGCGATGAGAGCATGCCGGTCTGGCTGCGCGAAACCGAGTTTGCGAAGATCATGATGAACAGCAATCCGCTGCTTCGGTACGAGGTGCCTCTCCAGCACCTGCCGGTCTGTGCGCGCGACGTGAAGGTGGAGTGGATCCTCGGCGGTGTCTTTTACGTCATCGAGTTTACCGTGGGGGAGGGGGAGCCGACGGCGAACCTGGACTTCGAAATTCCCACCCCGCGCGGCGGCACGCACCGGACACGCTACTACGGCAACCTCGAGGGCGTGACGCCCGAAGCCAAGGGGCTGGCCCACAAGGCCCGCAACAAGACCGGCAAGAGCATGTTCCGCTGGCTGGACGATGTTGTGCGCGAAGCGGCCCGGCGGGACCTCGATTCGGACGCGACGGGAGAATGATGGCACCGATCGCATTGCACTGGCGCAAGCTGGGACGCATCCTGAACCCGGAAGGCTGGTCTGCCTGGATGCACTCGCACGCGCAGAATCCGACCCCCCTGCTCCTGGAGGACCGGATCCGCGTCTACTTCAACACGCGTCCCGAACCGGAGCACGGGCTCACCACAAGCCACCCCGTCTACGTGGATGTGGCCCGTGACGACCCGACCCGCGTGCTGGGCGTCGCGGAAGCGCCGGTACTGACGCTCGGTGGAACGGGATGCTTCGACGAGCACGGCTGCATGGGCTGCAGCGTCGTCCGGCAGGGCGAGGAGGTCTGGCTGTATTACGTCGGGTGGAAGCGCTGCGTCGCCGTGCCGTACGACTGGGCCATCGGCCTGGCGATCAGCCGGGACGGCGGGGAGCGCTTCGAGCGCGCCTTCCCCGGCCCCGTGATCGGCTCTTCGAAAGACGAGCCCTATCTGCAGAACGGCTGCGACGTCGTCCGCGAACCTGACGGTGCCTGGCGCATCTGGTACAGCACCGGCAAGGAATGGCTCCGGGACGGCGACAAGTTGGAATCGCGCTACGTCATCACCTGCGCGCATTCGGCGAATGGTCTCGACTGGCGGCGGTCCGGAGCGCCGATCCTTCCCGAACGCGTCCCCGGCGAGACGCAGACCACGCCGACCCTGTTCCGCGCCGGCGGGGTGGACTGGATGCTCTTTTCCTGGCGGCACAGCACCGGCTTCCGCAACCCGGAACGCGGCTACCGGATCGGTTGCGCCTGGACCGAAGACGGGGTGCACTGGCAGCGCGACGACGCGCTGGCCGGCATCGACGTTTCCGAAGAGGGCTGGGATGCGGAGATGGTCTGCTATCCGCGCGTGGTGACCGTCGACGGACGGGACCTGCTCTTCTATTGCGGCAACGATTTCGGCCGGGCCGGACTGGGCGTATCCGTACGGGAAATGGAGCCGGCATGAGCGCATCGAACGAAGCGACGTGGACCCGACATTATGGCGCCCGTCACTCGGGAAAACGTTACCCCACCGAGTTCGTCTTGCGTACGCTGATGGGTAACTATCCGGACCTGCAACTGGATAAAACGCGCTATCCAAGCGCATCAATGCTCGACCTTTCCTGCGGCGACGGCCGGAATCTGGAATTGCTGCAGGACCTCGGATTCCGGGTTTCGGCCACCGAGATCACCGAGGAACTGCTAACTCCCCTGCGCGAACGGTTTCCCGATGTCGCGTTCGCCACCGGCAAGAACCACGCCCTCCCATACGCGGATGGCGCCTTCGATTACATCCTGAAATGAAAGATAGGTTAATTCCGTCGTGCCTGA
>CAZKKD010000093.1:3343-11368 GCA_964553265.1 uncultured Planctomycetales bacterium
GAGCCGGTCGGCGACTGCGATTAACGCCTGGCAGGGCACTCGTGCTATGACCTGGGACCCGACGTACCGGTCGATCAGAATGTGGCCGGGATCGCGCGTGGGCTGCAGCCGGGTGGCGTCTGCATCGGTTCTATCCCCGCACCCGGCAACTTCATCCTCGACGGGGCCGTTCGGTTGCCCGACGGATCATTGGAGATCCGCAACGATCCCTTCGGCCTGCGCAACGGGTACCGCATTATGGATGCCGCTTCACCGGACGCGTTGCCGGATCTGCTCCAGCCGCATTTCGACGACTGCCGGATCGCGGAACTGATGGACGACTACTACGGTCTGCGCGTCTTCGTCTATGGTTTTGCTTGCCGCAAGGTCGCACCGGGAGAGAACCGGACATGACCTCAACACGCCCCGACATCTGGGTGATGGTCATCACCTACAACCAGGCCGATTTCATCGACCAGTGCCTGGCGAGTCTCGTCGCGCAGACGCTCCGCCCGGCACGCATCTTCGTCTGCGACGATTGCTCTACCGACGGGACCTGGGAAGCTGTCCGGGGCTGGATGGATCGCCACCCCGGCCTGGTGGACGGCTATCGGCAACCGGAAAACCTCGGCGCCGCCCGGCACAGTGTCTTTCTCTTCGATCGAATCGAGGGCGCGCAGTACGCTGTCATCGAGGGGGATGACTGGTGGGCGCCGCAGAAACTCGAGAAGGAGTGGGAGGCGCTGCAGGCCCACCCCGACGCCCGCATCGCCTATTCGAACGTCATGACCACCGACGCGCAGGGCAAGCCCATTGATGTCTGGCACGACCCGGCGACGCCGCTCCCGGGCGGGAACGTCTTCTACCGGATCGCGATGCGGCAGATCTTCAACCGCTCCGGCAACTGCTGCCGCAACTACCTGGTCGAAACCGCCTGCCTGCGCGAAATCGGCTATCGGCACGACACCTCGCTCCCGTCGCTGAACGATTATGACGTTCACCTGACCCTGAGCAGCCGCTTCCCGTTTGCGGGCAGTGCGACCAGTGAACCGATGATCTTCTACCGCCGCCACGGCAGTGGAATGAGCGCGGATCGGGAAGCGGTCGGGCAGGCGGGGGAAATGGTGTATGCCAAACACGACGCCGAGTTTGCGGCGCTTCCGCCGGCACAGGAGATCCTGGCGCGGCTGCAGCAGGAAGCGGGCATTGTCGGCAGTCGCGACCTGCTGCCCCCGGCGAAACAGAAGCGGTACGCTCCCGGCGCGGTGCTGGGCCGGCTGAAGCAGCGACTGATGAATCTGCCGGATCGCGAGCGCATCGAGGTCTGGAAGGGGGGGCTCTCCCTGTTCCGGCGACTGGCACTGCAACAGGCGGCGGACGCGCTCGCCGAAGGACGCGACGCCGATGCGCTGCAGGCCTGGCTGGAGCACTACCAAAACGATCCGCACCCGCTGGACGCCTGGTTTGCCCTGCCGCCGGAGCTGTACGCACGGCTCCAGGGCGCCTATGCAACCTGGAAACAAGCGCAAGGATAAACGCATGAGCCCGGAAGACGCGAACGCGCGCATGGCCCGCTGTCAGAGCGAGTATGGCCTGTCCTACCACGTTCCCTATGCGTTTCAGGCGGAGACGACGGTGGGGTTGAAGGGGATGGATGTGCTGGAGGTGGGCGGCAGCCTGTCCGAAGGCTTTGTCCTCGGCGAGCTGGGCGCGAAGAGCTGGACCGGCATCGAATCTCCCGACTTCGACCGGATCACCAGCGACGAACGCGAAGCCGGCGCCCGGGCGATGGACCTCGGCTCCACGCTGCCCGGCGTCCACGACGCCGGCGAGGGGTGGCGCGCACCGAATACGGAGGCGGGCGCCTACACCGTCTTCTATGCCGACATCGAAGATCTGCCCGAGGCGCATGCGGGCTGTTACGACCGCATCTTCTCCATTGCGTGCTTCGAGCACATCCTGCGCTTTCCGCAGGCGCTCCGGCGGATGCATGCGGCGCTCAAGCCGGGCGGGAAGCTCTTCAGCATGTTCTCGCCCATCTGGTCGGCCCACAACGGGCACCACCTGCCGCCGACCACGGACGCGGCCGGCAACCGCTACACCTTCAACCAGTCGCCCATCCCCCCCTGGGGGCACCTCTCCATGCGGCCGGCACAACTGGGGCAGTTCCTGCGCAAGCACATGGACGAGGAGACGGCGGACCAGATTGTCTACCTCGTGCACGCTTCGCCGCACATCAACCGCTTCTTCACCGAGGACTACGCCCAGTTCGTCGAGCAGTCGCCCTTCACCGTGGTCAAGCTGGAGGGCACCTTCCCGGCGCAGCTCGAGCCGGCCGGGCAGCAGCAGCTCGAACAGCTCTGCCCCGGACGAAAGCATTTTGCAAACAACGGCATCCTGATGGTCCTGGAGCGCCGGGAGTGAACCCGATGACGACGCAAGGATCCGTCGCATGCATGCGCGCCCGTTGAACCTCGCCACCGCCTTTGCCGATCTCGCCGCGGCCGCGCCTGACCGGACGGCGCTCCGCCTCGCCGACGGCGAGACGGTCAGCTACGGCGCGCTGGACGCGCTCGCCAACCGCACCGCGCATGTTCTTTCGGCCCGCGGGCGGGAGCGCGGCGCGGTGCTCGGCATTCTGCACGACGAGTCGCCCGCCGCCTACGCCGGCATGCTGGCGGCGCACCGCCTGGGCGCGCCCTACGTCAACCTCGACCACAGCAGCCCCCCGGCGCGGCTGGACCGCATCCTGGACCGCTGCCGGCCACGCCTCTGCTGGGCCGCCGGAGCGCACCGCCCGCTCCTCGGCACGCTCCACCTGCCCGACGGGGCGTCGGTGCTGACCTACGACGATGCGGAGACCGTCGCCGCGGTCGCCGCCGCGCCGGCCGACCCGCCCCCCGGCCGCGAAGCCATCCACGGCAACACCCCCGCCTACATCATGTTCACGAGCGGCTCGACCGGCTTTCCCAAGGGCGCGACCATGACGCACGCCAACGTGCTCGGCTTTGCCGAGTGGGTGCGCAGCACCGTCGCGCCGACGCCGGACGATGTCTTCACCGGCCTCAACCCCCTCCACTTCGACAACAGCGTCTTCGACGTCTACGGGGCGCTCTTCACCGGCGCGTCCCTGGCCCCGATCGGCGAGGTGCTCCTGCGCCAGGCCCGCGACCTGGTCCGCGCGGTCGAGGACGCGGCGTGCACGATCTGGTTTTCCGTGCCGTCGCTCCTGGTCTACGTGCTGCGGATGAAGGCGCTCGCCGGGGCGTCCCTGCCGACGATGCGCGCCATCGTCTTCGGCGGCGAAGGCTTTCCGAAGACGCAGCTCCGCCGCCTCCACGCCCTGGTGGGCGAGCGCATCCGGCTGCTCAACGTCTACGGTCCGACCGAGTGCACCTGCATCTGTTCGTCGTACGACCTGACGCCGGACGACCTCGCACCGGACGATCTCCTGCCCCTCGGTCGGCTCGCCCCCAACTTCGGCGGCGTGGTGCTGGACGAGGGCGACCGCGCGGCCGCCCCCGGCGCCATCGGCGAGCTCTGCCTCCTCGGGCCCCAGGTGGGGCTGGGGTACTGGCGCGACGCGGAGCGCACCGCCGCCGCTTTCGTGCAGAACCCCCTCAACCCGCGGCATCGGGAAGTCGTCTACCGCACCGGTGACCTGGTCCGCGAAGAGGCCGCCACCGGGCGCCTCCATTTCTGCGGGCGCAAGGACAACCAGATCAAGCACATGGGCTATCGCATCGAACTGGAGGAGATCGAGAGCGCCCTCGGCGGCCTTCCGGAGGTGAACGAAAACGCCGTCGTCCACGTCCCCGGCGGCGACGGCCCCGGGCGGATCGTGGCCTGCGTCTGCACCGACGCGACGCCCGATGTCCTGACCGAACGCTTGCGCGAACGCCTGCCGCCGTACATGATTCCCCAGGAGATCGTCGCCATGGACGAACTGCCGAAGAACCGCAACGGCAAGATCGACCGCGGCGCCCTGCGGGACACCCTGACGTCCGCCGGCTGAGGGCAGGCCGCGTCTGGACGCAGAACCGGAAAGGAGAACCATCCGCATGCAGCCCATCGTTGTCTTCGGCGCCGGCAAGGTGGCGGACGTGATCGCCGCCTGCATCGAGCGCGACGCCGCCGCCGAGATCCTCGCCTACACCTGCGACGCCGACCACGCACAGGCCGATACCTTCCGCGGCAAGCCGCTCCTTCCGTTTGCGGAAGCGGTCGAACGCTTTCCGCCCGCGACCGCCGGCATGCTGGTCGCGCTCGGCTACCACGACTGCAACGCCCTGCGGGTCGACCGGATGGATCGCGCGCGCGAAGCGGGCTACACGCTGGTCGGCTACACGAGCCGCCGGGCGCTGGTCCACCCGGAGGTTGCGCTCGGCCCCAACACCGTGGTGCTCGACGGCGCCATCGTCCAGAACGGCTGCCGCCTCGGCGCGGGGGTCATCGTCTGGGACGGGGCGCTGATCGGGCACCACAGCGTGGTGGAGGACGGTTGCTGGCTGACCGGCTCGGCGGCGGTGGGCGGCGGGGCGCACCTGGGCGCGCAGTGCTTTCTCGGCCTGCACGCGACGGTGGGGCACGGCGTCACGCTGGGGGAGGCGTGCTTTCTCGGCGCGCGGACGCTGGCCACGCGGGACCTGCCGGCCCGCACCGCGCTCGTGGAACCCGACACCCCGCCGCACCGACTGGACAGCCGCCAGTTCTTCCGCCTGGCCCGGCAATCCCTCGTCGAATAGTCTCCGGAGACCTGCCCATGCCGCCCCTGGACCAGCTTCTCACTGCCATCTTCGGCGTCGGCGACCTCGCCGACGACGCCACCATGGCGGACGTCCCGTCGTGGGATTCGTTGACGCACATGGACCTGATCGCGCGGCTCGAATCCACCTACAGCATCGAACTGACCGGCGATGAGATCGCCGACATGCAGAGCGTCGGCGCCATCCGCGCCATCCTGGCCCGCCACGGAGTGCATTGACATGGATCCCCACGGCAAGACCGCGCTCGTCACCGGCGCCGCCGGCGCCTTCGGGCGTGCACTGAGCGCGGCGCTCCTGGACGCCGGCGCCGCCGTCGTCGCCGTCGATCGCGACCCCGAAGCGCTGGAGCGCCTCCGGGCCGACCACCCCGCGGTTCACCCGGTCGCCTGCGACCTGGCCGACCCGGACGCGGTGGACGCGGCGGTGGCCGACCTCTTCGCCGGGGATCGCCCCCTCGACATCGTGGTCAACAACGCCGGCCTCATCCGGAGCTGTCCGCTGGTGAACATCATGCGCCGGGACGACCGCGCGCATCCGGTGGATCTCTGGCGGGAGGTGCTTTCGGCCAACCTCGACACCGTCTTCTTCGTCACCCGCGCGGTGGCCGACCACATGCTCCGCCACCGGCGCAAGGGGGTGGTGGTGAATCTCTCGTCCGTCGCCGCCGGCGGGAACGCCGGGCAGACCGCCTATGCGGCGGCCAAGGCCGGTGTCGAGGCGCTGACCGCGGTCTGGGGGCGGGAGCTCGGCCCCCTCGGCATCCGCTGCGTCGCGGTGGCGCCGGGCTTCATGGACACCGCGAGCACCGCCGCCGCGCTTCGCGAGGAAGCGCTGGATGCACTCCGGCGCGAGATTCCCCTGCGCACGCTCGGCGAGGCCGCGCACGTCGTCGCCGCGGTGCGCCACGCCATCGAGAACGACTATCTCAACGGCAAGGTGCTCCCGGTCGACGGCGGTCTGGTGATCTGATTTGGTCCCGCGCGCGTCCGGGTGGCGTTGACGCTGCCCCGTGGATCGTGTAGGCTGCGTCTCTCCCGGACAGGGCAACGGATCGGGCTGCTGCACCAGGCCGGTCCGCGCGGATAGAACCGCAGCCGCGTCCGGCGGGACAACCACCGGAGACGGCGGCATGAAACGGCAATCGATTGCACGGGCGCTGGTGCGGCAACTGCAGGCGCGGCTGGAGCTGGAGGCGGGCCTCGGGGGTCTGCACGTCCCGGTCCGGCTGCCCGCCCCGACCGATCTGACCCGCGTGCTGGATCCCGACGACGAAGCGGAAGCGGCCGCCGTCGCGGGCGGAACGCCGGCCGATCGATCCGCCCCCGCAGCGCCCACCCCGCCGCGTTCGATGACCCGGCCCGCCTGGCGCGAGGCCGCGGCGACGTCGCGTGCGCCGGCGTCCGGCGGGGTCCCCACGCCGCCCGCCGCCACCGAACTCGGCCGCGCCGCCGGCGTCGGCGACGAGGCCATCACCGACCTGCCCGCCGCCACCGACAAGGCGGCCGCCCTCGCCCCGGTCCGCGAGGCCGCTCTCGCCTGCACGCGCTGCGGCCTCTGTGAGTCGCGCCGGAACGTCGTCTTCGGCGAAGGGTCGCTCGACGCCGACCTCGTCTTCGTCGGCGAGGCCCCCGGCGCGGACGAGGATCGGCAGGGCCACCCGTTCGTCGGCCGGGCGGGCGAGCTCCTGACCGCCATGATCGAGAAAGGGATGAACCGCTCCCGCGACTCGGTCTACATCTGCAACATCCTCAAGTGCCGCCCGCCCGGCAACCGCGACCCCGAGCCCGCCGAGGTGGCCGCCTGCGCCGAGTACCTGCGCGAGCAATTGCGCATCATCCGGCCGCGCCTCATCATCGCCCTCGGACGCATCGCCGGGCAGATCCTCTCCGGCGAGCGGATGAGCATGAAGAACCTCCGCGGCCGCTTTCTCGACTACCGGGGCATTCCGCTGCTGCCCATCTACCACCCGGCCTACCTGCTCCGGGTCCGCCGGCGGGAAGGCCGCGGCAGTCGCGCCGACCGGGAGACCTGGCAGGACCTGCAGAACGCCATGGCCCACCTCGAGCGCACGGACGATTCCTGACCCCGGCGGAGGCCCAATCCGGACGCGCACGGACGGATTTCGGAGTTGATTCGCCTCCGCCGGGGTGGTAGACTTCATCGCTTCGCGGCCCGCACCGCGGGTCCTCTGCGCCGCCGCCTGGACTGAGACGACGAGGCAGACGTACCATGCTGACCGAAGAACAACAGAACGACCTGCAACAGCTGCTCCTGCGCCTGCGCGCGGAACTGATGGGCGACTCCGACTTCATGGCCGACGAGGCCCTGCGCGGCGACAGCAAGGAGAACAGCGGCAACCTCTCCGCGGTCCCGCAGCACATGGCCGACCGCGGCAGCGACTTCTTCGACCAGGCGTTCACCCTCTCCCGCCTGCAGGATGCCAACGACCTCATCGTGCAGATCGACGATGCACTGGATCGCATGGATCGCGGCACCTACGGACAGTGCGACGAGTGTGGGGAACCGATCGGCATGCGCCGGTTGCAGATCCGGCCCTACGCCGCCCTCTGCGTTGCCTGCAAGCAGCGCGAAGAAGACGAATCCGCCTGACCGGGGCCGCACCGCCGCCCGGGGCACTGCACGGACGAGCCCATGGTGCATCCTCACGGTTCTGCACACTCCGTCCGGCTCACCCGTTCGGACATCCGCCTCCGCCGGGTGCGGCTCTTCGCGACGGCCGTCGTCATCCTTCTCGTGGACCAGCTCACCAAGATCGCGGCCTTCAAGGCCATCCCGATGGACACCCCGCACGAGGTGATCCCCGGCGTGCTGTGGTGGACGCCGCGGCTCAACCCGGGGGCGGCGTTCTCGTTCCTCAGTTCGCACGCCTACGGCAACGTGCTCCTGGGCGTGGTCTCGGCCGGGCTGGCGGGGCTCCTGTACTGGTACGCCGAACACCACCACCGCAGCGCGCCGGGCTGGGCGTTCGGGCTGGTCATCGGCGGTGCGCTCGGCAACCTGCTCGACCGCATCGTCGGGACCGAGGCCGGCGGGGAACGCATCCACGGCGTGCGCGACTTCATCGACGTCGGCTGGTGGCCCACCTTCAACATCGCGGACATGGCCATCGTGGGGGGGGTGGCGGCGCTCTTCGTCTGGGGCGTGGTCGCCGCGGTGCGCGGCCGCTCCGGCGGTGGCGCGCACGCGAAGCGTTGAGGCCCCCGTCCGCGACCTCCGCTTTCCGATTGACAAACCCGCGGACGTCTGGTGGGCTGGACGG
>CAZKKD010000094.1:0-11351 GCA_964553265.1 uncultured Planctomycetales bacterium
GTCCAGTTCCAGGGAATGCGGCGGATGCGCGGCGCGGTAGGATGCCAGCAGGTCCGCCGCCCGGGCAGCGGTGTTCTCCATCTCCGTGTCCGACGCCACTTCGAGCAGGAACCGCCGCAGCGCGTCCGGAAGGACCGAGCTCTCCAGCGCAAAGCCGATGCGGTGCAGCAGCAGGCCGGCGCGCTCGTCGTGTCCGGTGGGGTTGCGCACGATGGCTTCCAGCAGGGCCCGAACCGCCGCGGTGTGCCCGATCCGGGTCAGCAGGCCCCGCGCTTCCCGGAGGGACGTGACGGCCGCGGCCGGTGGCAGCGACTCCGCCCGGCCCAGCAGGCAGCGCGCGCGGTAGAGCAGGATCTCGTTCCCGATGGGATCGTCGGTGCGGTCGCGGGTCGCATTGAGTGCACGCATCGCCTCACCGAAACGCTCGAAGGTTTCTTCCGCAAGGCGGTAGCGTTGACTGGCGAAGTACGTATGCGCTTCTTTGGCGATGTCGAGAATCGCCAGTTCGCGCCGAATTGCCTGCACCTGCTCGTCCAGGCTGGCTTCGCTGATGTGGGTCGGTCCCTCGATGGAGCGCAGTGCCTGGAGCGCGCCGTCGAGGTGAGTCCGCCGCTCGGTGGCGGTGGCGGATGCGGCGGCGCGTTGCTGCAGGCAGGCGGCGAGTTCGAAGAGTGCCTGGTGCGGGAAGGGCGTGGCGCTGCGATCGACGGGCAACTCCTGCTGGAGGTGGATCGCGCGCCGAAAGGCGGTCTCGGCTGCGGCCAGGCGGCCGTTGTTTACGGCGAGACGGGCCTCCTGGAGGACGAGGTGGGCCTCGTATTCGCTTGCGAGCGTTCGCGCCAGGGCCGCCACGCGATCAGGGGCCTCCAGGACCTGTCGTTCTTTGCGGAGCTCGGCCAGCTGGTTGCGCGCGGCGCGGAGCTGCTCAAGGGCGGGCTCGCCCGGGGGGCGGCTGCGGGCGATTTGCGCCAGGCACTGCGCGAGACGGTAGCGGACCTCTTCAAGGTCTTCGGCGGGTGGCTCGGTCTTGAGGTAGGCCTCGTAGGCCTGCCGGCAGGCATTCCAGCGGCCAGTGTCGTAATGTGTGCGCGCTTTGGCCAGGGCCGGTGGGACGACTTCGGCGTCTTCCGCTTCGGCGGCTGCCTCCTCGTCCGCGTCCGCGGCGGGAGGCGTCTCGCCGGCCGGGAGAGGGAGCATGCCGATGGTGATCCAGCCGAGGATGAGCGCCCACTCGCGTCGCTTCATGGCAGGTCTGCCAGCAGGACGTCGTGCAGGGCCTGCCGCAGCGGGACGCTGAGCGGGCGCGGCTTGCCGGTGGCGTCCACCGACGCCAGTTCCACCGTTCCCTCGGTGCGGAGGGGACCGTCAAGGTCGTAGACGGCGGAGACGAAGGCTACGCTCGCGCGCCCCACCCGGCCGACTCCCGTCGCCACGCGCACGCAATCGTCGTAGCGCACCGGCGCATGGTACCGGATCGCGAGGTGCCGCACGGGCAACAAGACGCCACCGTCTTCCAGGTCGCGATAGACAAATCCGAGAAGGCGCAGCAGTTCGGTGCGCCCTTCCTCGAACCAGAGGGGATACTGCCCGTAGTAGACGTAGCCCATGCGGTCGGTTTCCCCGTAGAGAACGCGCCGTTCGGTTACGACGACGCCGGGGGTGGACGGAGTGGGCGGGGCGGCAGGCACGGTGGCTTCCCTTCGTAACGACACGGCGCTTCGAAACAGGCGACAGCCCTCTCTACCGGTATCTCTTATATGGAACGGGATCCCGCGAAGCAAGGGCAGCCAGTCGCGTGGGCTGTCTCCAGGGGCAGTTCAGGAGGTCGGGGCTGGCGGGGTGTCGTCGCTGTCGGCGGCAGGGGGGGCGTCGCCGTCGAGCCCGTCTTCATCGCGCGCGTCGTCGGCTTCGGCGGCGGCCGCGTCTTCGGACGCTTGTGCGGTCCGGGCCTGCTCCAGGAGTTCGGCCACCTTGGCGAGGACATCCTCCATCTTGAACGGCTTGAGGATGTAGGCGGAGGCCTGTAGTTTCTGGGCAAGGACGACGTCCTTCTTGTTCTTCCGGGCGGTGGCCATGATGACCGGGGTGTTGCGAAAGCGCTCGTCGCGTCGCATCGCTTCGAGGATGCTGAGCCCGGTCACCTTCGGCATCTGGATGTCGAGGATGGCCAGGTCCGGCGCCTGGGCGCGGATGATCTTCAGTGCTTCCAGGCCGTCGGGGGCCTCGAACACCTCGAATCCCTTCCGCTGCAGCGCCTGGGCGACGAGCTTGCGCATCGGGGGGTTGTCTTCGGCAACGATGATTCGCGCCCCGCTGCCGTCGACGGCATTGGGGTTGAAGGTCTGGTAGAGCTCTTCGACCATTTCGTAGGTATACTGTTTCTGTGTCATCGCCTCGTGCTCCCGGTGGGCGCGGACGGGCGGAGCCGCCGCAGCGCATCACCTGCATGTACGGTCATGCATGGACCGTCTTGAGCCACTCCGGTTCCTTCGGCTTGGGATCGCCCACGGTCCCGTCCCCGGTGAGCGGTTCCACCTCGACGCGGCGGGTGTCGCGGTCCGGCCGCAGGAGCAGCGGTCCGGTGAGCGCACTCTCCACCGTGCGCTCGAACTTGCCTTCCACCACCGTGGTGCCGGGGTACAGCTTGCCGCGCACCTCCACGCGCTCCACCGCATCGTCGGCGAAATCCTTGCTCAATTCGCCGCTCTTCGCTTCGAGGCGGACAATCTGCTTCTGCAGGCTCTTCACCTGGGGCCAGAGGTCCTCGATGTTCTCCCGCAGGGCGTTGTCGACGATGGCCGCCTTGGTCGCGCGCTCCAGGAGGGGCCCGAGCTTCTGCAGGAGCGCCTGTTGCCGCTCGGCCACCTTGCGCGCTTCGGCGTTGATGCTGTACAGCTTTTCGGCGACATGGTAGTCGATGCCGGCGGTGATGCGCTGTTTCACGCCCAGGTCGCTGCCGAGGTCCTGCACAACCACACCCTTCAGGGCGACCACCTCGCCGCCGAGGATGGCCCCCTTCTCGACAATGACGCGGCCGAGCGCCTGGATCTTGCAGTTGACCACCTCGCGGGTGATGACGATGTCGCCGCCGGAGATGACGTGCGTTTCGTCCAGGAAGCGCGCGAAGACATTGCCGCGTGCCTCGATGCGGGCGCGCCCCTTGCCCGTGACGCCGCCTTCGATCACCACGTCGGCGTTGCTGGAGATCTGGCACGCTTCGGCGGTGCCGCCCACCCAGACGCCCTCATCCCCCTTCACGACGAAGTCGTCCCGGATGTCCTTGCCCACCTCCACCCGTCCGATGAAGCGGATGTTCCCCTGGCTCAGGTCCACGTCGCGGCGGACCCGGTAGACCGGCTCGACCTCGATGCGCTTCTGTTCGAACGTGACGTGCCCCTTGGCGAGCGCCTTGTACTCCCGCGTCGCTTCGTCGTACTCCGCGTGCTCGCCGACGGTGACGGTGATGTCCTTGCCCTCGCGTGCGGGGATGACGCGCCCGTGCACGTCCACGCCGCCGCGGCCCTCCATTTTGGGGACGTAGACGCCGATCACGTCGCCGGGGACCACGTTGTCGAAGCTGTAGATTTCCCGGTAATCGACGCTCGTCTGGTCGGCGGTCTCGCTTTCGAGTTGCTTCTGGCCGGTCGGCTTCTTGTGGAATTCGACATAGCCGTCCCGTCCGTTGGCCGGCTCTTCGCCGCGGGCGATGATGGTGCGAAACACGGGTTTGCCGCTGTTGGCGGTCGCGAGCGCCCCGTCGATGGCTTCGCTGTCGAGGCCGGCGCTTACGTTGCCGTCCTCAAGGAGTGCCTGCACGGTGTCGCGGTCCAGCTCCGCCTCCGGGCCGGGCTTGATGGAGAGGGCGGCGACCATGTCGTCGCGGGTGATTTCCAGCAGCAGGATGCTGTTCCCCGTTTCACGGCGGGCCGCCTCCCGCGTCTCCATGGAGCGCGGGGCCGGATCGTCCCGTGCCGTTGGCGTTTCTTCGGCAGGTTGGTGTTCGGCATCGTTCATTGTGTCGCCTCGACAGAAGTCACCGTTCTTTCTTCTCTTACCAATATAGTCGGTCTTCTTTCATCATGCGAATCCGGAAACGGGAAAGCGGACCGAATTCGTACGAAACGGGCGGGGCCGGGGGCCAATCGGACCGGTGAGCGGCCGGGAAAACCGGCCAGATTGCCCACACTGTTCAGGGGGCCGTTCCGGGCGGAACGGTGTGGCTCAAGGGCCCGGCTGGCGTCGGGACTGCACCGGAGGCCTGCCGGACGGGGGCGGGCTTGCCGGCGCCGCGAACAGCGCGGAAAGCGCCTGCTTCGCGGGGCGGATCTTGACCGGATGCGGCCGGGAGTGTAGGCTATCGCGTTCCGCCGGATGTCTGGAACGCGTCCGCGGGTGCGAATAGCGAACAAGGGATTTCTGCATGACTGCTTCCCCCCCTGCGCCGGCCGAGACGCCGACCCCTGCCGGTCCGGCTGCGGACACGCACGAGACCAGTGCGCTCGCCGCGCCGTCGCTCTCCATCGTCTTCCCCACGCACAACGAAGAGCCCATCATGGCCCAGGCGCTCATGGACGCGGTCGAGCGGCGGGACGAGTACCCCGCGCCGGTCGAGATCATCGTCGCCTGCAACGGCTGCACCGATCGCTCGGCCGACATCGCGCGCCTCTATCCCGTGCATGTCATCGAGGACGAGCGTTCCGGCATGTCCTTCGGCAACAACCTCGGCGGCTGGGCCGCGCAGAACGACATGATCCTCTTCTGGGATGTGGACACCCGCATCGGCCCCGGCGGGCTGGCCGCGTTCGCGCAGGCGCTGAAGGGCTGCACGGAAGCGGCCGGCGGCTTCCGCACCCTCCCGGACAAGGTCTATCCGCGGTCGGTGGTCTTCTATGGCATCATGAATCTCTTCTGCCGCCGGAAGCGCGTTCCGCCGGCCGGCACCACCTTTGTCTCGCGCAGCGTCTACCGGCGCATCAACGGCTTCGACGAGTCCATTCCGCAGGGAACCGGCAGCGACATCGTCCGCCGGGCGCAGGAGGCGGGGGCCAGGTTCGTCTGGGTCGACACCGACGCCTGCCGGACTTCGGTCCGGCGTTTCGAGAAGCGCGGCTATCTCCGCCAGTTGCTCGACTGGCGGCGCAACATCCGCGCGCACGCGGCCGGCCGCAAGGACGAGATTGTCAAGCACGACTACGAGGTCATTCGCTGATCCGGGCGGCTCTCGAGCGGTCGTCCCTTACGCACGGGAAAGGGCAGGGCATGGGGGTTCCTTTCGTGGATCTGGGGGCGGAGACGCAGTTCTGCCGCGCGGAGATTGATGCGGCCCTCCGCGCGGTCATCGACGCCAGCGCCTTCATCGGCGGGGACGCGGTCCGCGCCTTTGCCGAGGCGATGGCCCGCCACCAGGAGGTCGAGGAGGTCGTGCCCGTGGGGTGCGGCACCGATGCGCTGCAGCTCACGCTCCAGGCGTTCGGCGTCGGGCCCGGCGACGAGGTCATCACCACCCCCTGCACCGCCATGCCGACCGCCGAGGCCGTGAGCCTCACCGGCGCGACGCCGGTCTTCGCCGATCTCGCGCCCGGTTCCTGGACGCCCGGCCCGGACGAGGTGGCCGCCTGCCTCACGCCGCGGACGCGCGCGCTCCTCCCGGTCCACCTTTACGGCATTCCGTGCGACCTGGACGCCTGGCGGGCGCTGGCCGACGCGCATGGCCTCGTGCTCATCGAGGACTGCGCCCAGGCCCAGGGCGCGCGCTGGCGCGGGGGCCGGGTCGGCAACGTCGGCGACGCCGCCTGCTTCAGCTTCTTCCCGGGCAAGAATCTCGGCGGCTTCGGCGACGGCGGCGCCATGACCGCCCGCGATCCCGAGGTGCGCCGCCGCGTGCGGATGCTGGCCAACCACGGCCGCGAAGGCAAGTTCGACCACGTCCTGGTCGGGACCAACTCCCGCCTCGACGCCGTGCAGGCCGCCGTACTCTCGGCCAAGCTGCCCCACCTGGACGCGCGGAACGCCCTCCGCCGCACCGCCGCCGGCTGGTACCGCGAGTGCCTGGCCGGCCTCGACGGGGTCGGTCTCCCCGCGGTCCCGGACCCGGCCGAACCGGTCTGGCACCTCTACCCCGTCCGCGTGGCCGACCGCGACGGCTGCCGCGCCTTCCTGAAGGACCGCGGCATCGCCACCGGGCTCCACTATCCGAAGCCGCTGCACCTCCAGGGCGCATATGCCAACCTCGGCCTCGGACCGGGCGGTCTGCCCCGCGCGGAAGCGGCCTTCGCCGAAGAGCTCTCGCTGCCGATGTTCCCCGCCATCCGCCGCGAGCAGGTCGCGGAGGTCGCCGCCGCCCTCCGCGCCTGGCTGCAGGAAACGTCCGCCGAAGCACCGCCCCTCAGCGGCGAAGCCGCCGTCTGACCGGGGCGCTGTCCACTTTCCCCCTCCCACCGGGAGCGGATGGGCTGAAGAACTGGGCGCCCATCGCAACCGCATGGCCACGACGCCTTGCCCGATGGCCGTCGGCCCTTCCGATTTGGATGACCGGGTGATCCACCCACCGCCTGCGGATCAGGGCAGATCGAATCGATCCGCATGCATCACCTTGCTCCAGGCGGCGACGAAGTCCTGCACGAACTTGCTCTTGGCATCATCCTGTGCATAGATCTCGGCGATGGCCCGCAATTGCGAATTGGCGCCGAAGATGAGATCCACGCGGGTTCCGGTCCACCTGCGTTTGCCGGTGGATCGGTCACAGGCTTCGTATATGCCCTCTTCGTCGGCAGCAGGCTTCCATTCTGTGTCCATGGTGAGCAGATTGACGAAGAAGTCATTCGTCAGCGTCTCCGGTCTGTCCGTGAAGACGCCATGCGTCGAGCCGCCGTGGTTGGCGCCCAGCACCCGGAGTCCGCCGACAAGGACTGTCATTTCAGGTGCGGTCAAGCCGAGCAGTTGTGCGCGGTCAATGAGAAGGTGCTCGGCTTCGATCCGGAACCTGGTCTTCCTGTAGTTGCGGAAGCCGTCATGGACGGGCTCCAGCACGGCGAAAGCTTCGACATCGGTCTGCTCCGCCGTCGCGTCCATCCGCCCGGGAACAAAGGGCGCCGTGGCATCGCAACCGGCATCTTTGGCTGCCTTCTCGACCGCAGCGCAGCCGCCGAGAACGATCAGGTCGGCCAGGGAGATCTTCTTCCCGTCGGATGCCGCGTCGTTGAATGCCTGTTGAATTTCCTCAAGGGCGCCGAGAACCCTGGCGAGTTGCGCCGGCTGGTTCACCTCCCAGTCCTTCTGTGGGGCCAGGCGGATACGGGCGCCATTGGCGCCGCCACGGTAATCGGACCCCCGGAAGGTGGCCGCCGACGCCCAGGCCGTGGACACCAGTTCGGCAACAGACAGGCCCGACGCGAGAATCTGTCCCTTGAGGTCGGCAATCTCCGCGTCATTGACCAACGGATGATCGACAGGCGGAATCGGGTCCTGCCAGATCAGGTCTTCGTCCGGCACTTCGGGGCCCAGATAGCGCGTACGCGGCCCCATGTCGCGGTGGGTCAACTTGAACCAGGCGCGCGCAAACGCGTCGGCGAACTCGTCGGGATTCTCGAGGAAGCGACGGGCAATCGGCGCAAAGCCCTTGTCCATCTTCAGGGACAGGTCGGCGGTGGTCATCATGGGCCGGTGCTTCCTGGAGGGGTCGTGGGCGTCGACAATCATGTCTTCGTCATCGACATCCTTGGCCAGCCACTGATTCGCGCCGGCCGGGCTCTTGACCAGTTCGTACTCGTACTTGAAGAGCACCTTCAGGTACCCCATGTCCCACTGCGTCGGGTTGGGCTTCCAGGCGCCTTCGATGCCGCTGGTGATCGCGTCTCCGGCTTTGCCGCTGCCATAGCTGCTCTTCCAGCCCAGCCCCTGCTGCTCGAGGGGTGCGGCTTCCGGCTCCGGGCCGACATGGGACGCATCGCCAGCGCCGTGGCATTTGCCGAAGGTGTGTCCGCCGGCAACCAGTGCGACCGTCTCCTCATCGTTCATCGCCATGCGCTTGAAGGTCTCGCGAACGTCAACGCCGGAGGCGACAGGATCGGGATTTCCGTCCGGACCTTCAGGGTTTACGTAAATCAGGCCCATCTGTACGGCGGCGAGTGGGTTTTCGAGATCCCGGTCGCCCGAGTAGCGGCTGTCGGGATGGTCGCTTGTCGCCAGCCATTCCTTTTCGGAGCCCCAGTACACATCCTCTTCCGGCTCGTAGATGTCTTCCCGGCCACCGGCAAAGCCGAAGGTCTTGAAGCCCATGGACTCAAGAGCGACGTTGCCGGCGAGGATGATCAGGTCGGCCCAGGAGAGCTTGTTGCCATACTTCTGCTTGATCGGCCAGAGGAGGCGCCGCGCCTTGTCGAGGTTGGCGTTGTCCGGCCAACTGTTGAGCGGCGCCAGGCGCTGGTTGCCTGTTCCGCCACCGCCACGGCCATCCCCGGAGCGGTAGGTGCCTGCGCTGTGCCACGCCATGCGAATCATGAGGCCGCCGTAGTGGCCATAGTCAGCGGGCCACCATTCCTGCGAATCGGTCATCAGGGCGCAAAGGTCTTTCTTCACGGCGGAGAGGTCCAGCTTCTTGAATTCCTCTGCGTAGTTGAAGCCCGTGTCCATCGGGTTGCATGCAGGCGGGTTCTGATGAAGCACCTTGAGGTTGACCTGATTTGGCCACCAGTCGCGATTCGATGTGCCCTTTTCGGCTGCATGGGCGTGCGTCTTCCCCGTCACCGGGCATCTGCATTCATCACTCATCACGGTCCTCCTTCTTCAAGAAAGCCAGAATTGGCTCTCTTCCCCTACCCGTTTCCAGTTGCATGCTGCCAAAATCCGTCCCAGCGGTCAACCCGCTTCCCTTCCGCCTGTCTCGGCTTTGTTCCCTCGCCCCCATCTGCGTTCATCTGTGTTCTGCTCTTGCTGCTTCTCTGTAGCTGTTTTGCCCGACGGGGAAGCGCTGGGCTCAGGCGTCCGGGGCGATGCCGTAGCGCTCGCGGTAGGCCGCCGGCGTCATCCCGGTCTTCTTGCGGAAGTAGCGGTAGAAATAGCAGGGGTCCGGGAAGCCGCATTCGTGCGCAATCCGTTCAATCTTGATCGACGCCCCGCTCAGGTAGTCCTGGGCCCGCGCCAGCCGCTTTTCTTCCTTCCACGCGCGGAACGAGCGCCCGGTCCACGCCTTCACGATGTGGCCGGCGCGGGACGCGCTCACGCCCAGCTCCTCCCCGAGCCGGCCGAGGTCCGGGTTGGACGCCAGTTCCCGGTCGAGGAACGCCTCGATCCGCTCCACCCGGTGGTCGCGGTCGGGGTTGCGTTCGCGCATGCACGCGGTGGCGTGGCGCTCCAGGTAGGCCTGCAGCAGCAGGCAGAGCCGGCGGAGCTGGATCCGCCCTTCCTGGTCCAGCTCCGGCAACTCGTCGGCAAACGCGCCCGGGGGCGGGGACTGGCCGGCGCGCCGGAAGATGCCGAGGTACGCGATGGCCAGCAGTTGCTCGCGGCCGTGGATGGGGAGGATCGCCTCTTCCGCGCCCGCGTGGCACGGCCGGACCAGGATCTCCCGGCGCGTGCGGCAGATCGCGAACATCTCTTCCCGATCACAGCGGATGCAGGGCTGGTGCCCCGCCGTCTCCTTGACGTGCGTGCAGAACGCGTGCTGGTGCGAGAAGAGCTCCCCCGGCAGCGCGTTGTGAAACGCGGTCCGGCTGGGCTCCGCCAGCGGCCAGATCAGGAAACGCAGCCCCGAGGCCGCCTCCACGGTGCGGATAATCCCCAGCAGGTCGGTCGCACTCTCCGGTCGCATGACTGAACAAGTCTTCGGAAAGCAGCGCAAATGTCCAGTCAAAAGCGCATTCGTCCACTTGCGAGCCCGCACAGTCTGCCCTAAGGTCGTTTGTCATTGGTGGTAACGGTTCTGCGGGACGCTGGATGCGCCCGATTCCGAAGTGTAGGCAAGGGAGAAGAACATGTCGTCCTCGGTGAGCGGTTCGGTGTTTACGTCCGTGTTTGACGTGGCGGTGGTCGGGTCCGGGTATGCGGCGGTCGCCGCGGCGGTGGATCAGCGTCGGCGGGGGCGTTCGGTCTGCCTCGTGCACCGGTTGCCGGACCTGTTGTGGGAGAGCGGCCGCGCCTTCGCGACCGAGGCGGGACGCTCCGACGCGGCGCTCTGGCGCGAGTGGATGGACCTCCTGAAGGCCCGCAACGCAGCCGATGACGGCGAGATCGACGGCGCCTCGGCCGAGATCCTCGGTACGGACTGGATCGTGCGCGAAGGCGTGAAGGTGCTGTACTACACCACCCCGTGCGCCGTGGAACAGGGGTCGGACGGGGTGCGCGCGGTCGTGGTCGGGGGTAAGGACGGGTTCCACCGCGTCCACGCGCGCAAGTGGGTGGACGCCACCGACACGGGCGAGCTCCTGGCCCTGGCCGCGCCGGACGCGACCCCGCGCGCGCCGTCGCGGATGGCGCTGTACGCGTACCTGGTGGGGTACGACTGGACGGTGGACGCGCCGCAGCCCGTTGCCGGAAGTGACTGGGTGGACGGGATCTTCGAGCCGACGCGCTGGCCCTCGCAGCGGCGCCTGCGCCTGACGGTGGAGGACACGTCGCTCCCGGCGCGCGAGACGCTGAGCGCGGCGCTGGAAGCGCTGGACGGGGTCTGTGGTGACGGCCTGGCGGGGGTGGCGGTGAGCCATTGCAGCCTGGTGCCGTATCCGCTTTATGAATCGGGAGTTGCGACAACGCCGGACGCGCCGGCCAACCTGGTCCTCGCCTCGGCGGGGTTTGCCGGGACGCCGGTGGTGACGCTGTCGGACCGCTTTGACCTGGGCCTGGCCGCGTCCGAGGCGGCCGAAGCCGCGCCCGCGGCGGCGTCGGAGGTGGACGCGACGGCGATCGACGCCGAAGCGCTGCCGGTCCGCGGGCGGATGGCCTGCGACGTCCTGGTGGCGGGCGTGGGGACCAGCGGCGTCTTCTCGGCCATTGCGGCCGGGCGCGAGGGCGCGGACGTGCTGGGCGTCGAGCCGCTGGACTTCCCGGGGGGCATCCCCGCCGGCGGCGGCATCCACAGCTACTGCGCGGGGGTGCCCGGCGGGCTGCAGGACGAGCTGGACCAACGGGTTGCGGAGCTGACGCCCCGGTACCTCCACGACGCGGCCATCCACGGCTTCCACCCCGACGCGCCCAAGGTGGCCACCGCCGAGTTCCTGCGCCAGAGCGGGGTGCGCCTCCTCACCGGGGCCGCGCTCCGTGCCGTCAAGGCCGAGGGCGCCCGGGTGCAGTACGCCCTCGCGGCGGCGCCGGGCGCACCGGTGCGGCCTGACGCCCCGGGCTGGGTCCGCGGGACC
>CAZKKD010000095.1:0-11290 GCA_964553265.1 uncultured Planctomycetales bacterium
GCGCGTACTGCATCGGTGATCGCGGAGATTGAGGAGAAACCGAATGCCGTTGCGAATCTTGTGATCAAGGACATGGTCGCCTCTGGTGAGCTGAGCGCCGAAGAACAGAAAACGCTCCAGTCCCTGGGCGAGAACATGCCGACGCCCCCCGAACTCCGCCGGAAGATCATGAACCGGGGGAACCGGATGACGCCGGAAGAGCGGGACGAGATGATCCAGCGCCATGCCCGGCAATTCGTCGATTCGGTCCCCCTGCAGGAGCGGATCGTGAGTCAGACGGGCGGCTACGATATCCTCTGGGTCATCCTCGCGCTCGGCACGGCGTGGGGCATGGGGAAGGGCGGGGACTGAAGCGCCCCGTCCGGTGACGGTCTCGATCCTGTTTCCCGACGCGTTCGTGCAAATCGCGCAGGCGTTTCGTGTACGATCTCCGCGCCCCCTCCGCTATATGCAATGAGGGCAGAGCGGCGCCGGCCCTTCCGGTGTCCGCGACCCCGTGCCAGGCGGAGGTGAGCGAACCATGCAGTGTCCCGAACGACGCCGGCGGTTCGGCATCGAATGGCTGCTCCTGCTGGCGGCCATCTCGTTTCTTTTGATTGTCTACTACCAGCGCGCCCTGCACCGGCTGGAGGGGGGCGCCGCCGCGGTGGTGCTGGGCGAGCGCCCGGAAGACGCGGCCTGGCTGGCCTACCGCGCCGCCATCGACGAAGGCATCGACCTCCTGGCCGCGGGCCGGCGGGAGGAGGCAGAGAGCCGCCTCCGCGCCGCGCTGGACGAGCTGCTCGACGAACAGCGCAGCCGCGCGGCCGCGCATCTCTCGGCCGAACTCCGCCGCGCCGGCCTGGAGCCGTCCCTGGCCGCCGACCCGTCCGACGCGCCCTGACCCGACGATCCCACCCCGACTCCACGCCTCCCCGGACCGCGCCGCCGCGTTTTGCCGCAATACGGTTCAGTCAGGACCGCCAGCGCACCGTGGCATGGGCTTCCAGCCCATGATTTCACGGCCAAGATGGCCGCGCCACCGCCAGGGACGCATCCCAAACTCAACCATATTGTCTTTTGCCGGCGCTCGCAATGTCTCTGCCGACAGGGGTTTTCTGCAGAAACTCGGGCTGCTGGTCGATAGGACTGGGGGAACATTGTACCCCGACGCGCGGCGAGACCGCGTGCATTGTGTTCGACAGCAAGCAGGGATGCCATGGACGACGCCCCGACGCCCTGTCCGCCGCCCCCGTCCGACGATCCGGATCAGCGGCGTGCACCGCGTGTCCCGATGGTCCGCAGCGGCCGGATGCAGTTCGCCCCCGACGCGTTGCCTGCGGGGAGCGCGCCGGACGGAGAGGCCGTCAGCATCACGGGCGCGGTGGTGGACGTCAGCGAACGGGGCTGCCAGTTCCTGTGCGACAACGGCGACCTGCCGGACGCCTGGACCTGGCCCGACGGGGCGGTCTGCCGGACGGTCCTGAGCCTGGGGATGGCTGGCGAGGCGGAGCTGGACGCCAAGGTCGTCTGGGTCCGGGAGCAGGGCCCGAACGAAACGCTGGTGGGGCTGCAGTTCCTGCCGCCAAAGGGGCAGACCGAGCGCATCCTGCAGGGCTTCATCGGCGCGCGCCTCCGCGCCGGGCTGGAGCGCCGCCGCGACGAAGGCTGATGCCGCCCGCCTGATCGCTTCCGCTCTTCCGTATCGCGATTGCGTCAATCCGACGCCGGTTCGCTCCGGACGTCGGGCAGGGTCTCCGCGTCGCCGCCTTCCGGCAGCCGGACGGTGAGCGCGCGCCCGGAGAGCCGGATGCCGACCGTCTGCGTGTCCGGGTTCCAGTTCGCGTCCAGGAGGCGGCGGCCTTCGCCTGCGACGAGAACGGTGACGAAGGGCGCCCCGGCGGCCGGCGCCACCGCGCCGAAGCTCCAGAGCGGCCCCACCTGCCGGTTCTCCACCACCGTCGGCGTTTCGGCCTGCAGAAAGGCCCACTCCAGGTGCGGTTCGGGCTCTTCGCCGGCCCGCCAGCGCTGCGGCCCGACCTCGGTGACGGGGCGGGTGGGGTGCAGCCAGAAGGTGGCGGGGCCGGCCGCGTCCTCGAAGGTATCGCGGATCACGAAGACGTCGGGCTTGCAGAAAAGGTATTGCCGGAGGTGCACCGTTCGGGGCGCCGGCAGCTGGACGGTATAGGAGAAGCGGCTGAAATCGCGGTACTGCGTGTTCACGATCCGGTGCGCGACCCAGTCGACATCGGGGCCGAGGTGGACGCGGATCGGTTCGGGCGCTTCCTCCAGGCCGGTGTAGCCGGACGCCAGGTTGCGGTCCGGGCCGTAGGTGAGCGTGCTGTGGAGCCAGGTCGTCGCCGCCGCGAGCCCGTTGCCGTCGGAATCGGCGGTGTGATAGCCGTGGTCGCCGAGGAGGACGTGCTCGCCCCACGCGAGGTGCAGGTTGCCCTGGTCGAAGCACATGTGGTGCGTGGCCCGGCCCGCGCGGAAGAGGCAGTAGACCGGTGTCCCGTCGCCGTCGGTTGCCTTCGAGACGACGCCGAGGCTTTTGCGGTGCGTGCTCGCCCACGGCCCGGGCGCGGCCGGGAGGGACGGGTCGAGCGTCACGAGCGTCAGGAGCGGGTGCACGTCGTCCAGGACGCGCTTGCCCCCGGCCGCCCACGCATGCATGAGCGCCGCGGAGAGGGACGGATCGATCTCGCGGTACAGCCGCGCCCCGACGCCGGCATCGCCGCGGATCTCCTGCTCGATGCCGTGGCCGCCGCTGTTGCCGTCGGCGGGCAGCGGGGCGCGCGGATCGTCGCCGCCGGCGTAGACGGCCGAACGGTGGCCGTGCCTGTTGGCCGGGACGGTCTCGCCGCCGCCGGGCACGGCCTCGGCGAGGCGGGGGAGCTGGATGGCGACGATGTGCGCGAAGCTGCCGCGCACCCGGGGGTGGGCGAAGAAGTCGTGCCGCCCGTTGGCCCGGAGCGCGTAGAAGTGGCAGAGCATCTCGTTGAAGGCGTGGGTGTGGTAGTTGACCGACTCGAGATAGGCGCCATCGGGCTCGAAGAAACGCTCCAGGAAGCGCTCCGCCTTCCCGATGGCCCAGGTCCGCCAAGCCTCCGCGAGCGGATGCTCGGGGAAGAGCTCGGCCATCACGCCGGTGGTGCTGAAGAACTCGCACGCGAAGTTCGGCGGCACCGGGCAGTCGCCCATCTCGTCGCGCATGACGTGGGCGAGCTCGTCCGGGTCGTCGTCGAGCGGGGTCCAGAAGTCGTCGTAGCAGCAGAAGTCGTCGTCGGCAAACATGTACGCCAGCGCCAGCAGGTGTCGCCCGATGGCGGCCTCGACGTCGGGCTCGAGCCGGCCCTCGGCGCGGAGCACGTCGTAGCTGTAGGCGTGGTGCTTGGCGCTGCGGCCGTCGAAGATGATGAGGCGTTCGTAGCCGCCGTCGGCAATCTCCGCGCGCGCCCTGGCGGCCCAGTCGGCGATGGACGCGGCGGCGGAGCGCAGGCCGTCCTCGTCATCGGCCCACCAGGCGGCGGCGAATTCGGGCGCCTGGTCCGCGTCGCGGCAGACGGTCAGATAGGTCTGCAGGGCGTCGGGGATGGCGGGGTCCTGCGCCAGGCGCTCGCGGAAGCCCTCCCGGTGTTCGGCCGCGAGCAGCCGCACGGGCGGGCGCGCCCGGTCGTTGACCGGCGGATCGATCCGCCAGTGCCGCACCTTGGCCGGGGCGAAGTCGGCCAGCATGGTGCGGCGGCGGTTGAGGAGGCAGCGGTCGTCGGCGGTCTCCATCCGCGAGGCCGCGCGGTCGCTGAAGAGAATGCCGTAGACGCGCCGACCCCGTCGGATCGGCAGGCGGAAGGTGGCGCCCCGGAGGTCGTCCTCGAAGAGATCGATGCGCACCCGGCCGCGGCCTTCCCAGAGCGAACCCCAGCCGGTGAAGAGGCCGGCGAAGTCGTCGGCGGGCGCCACGCCTCCGGCCCAGGGGATCTGCCACTGCCCCCAGTAGGCGACGTGCCCCAGCGAGGCGATGCGCCGCCGGCCCTCGGCCACGTCGGCGTCGGGCTTGCCGGGGGCGGTGAGCTCGCGCATGGGGCCGACGCGTTCGCCGCCGCCGCCGCCGAGCGGGGACACGACGTCCGGCGCGAGCGGGGTCCACTCCACCGCGGCCGGGGTGTCCTGCGGGATCGATTCGGCGACGATCACGGTGTCCGCTCCGGACACCCAGCGCGCGCGGACCGTAAAGCCGGCGTGCCCGCCCCAGCGGTAGGTGGTCCGCCACTGTACGCAGACCGGGCCGAGCGACTCGATCACCGTTTCCACGCGTGCGCGCACCGGCACGTCGACCACGCGGCACGCCCCGCGCCAGGGGCCGTCGCCACGCCGCCACTGCAGGAACGGTCCGGGCAGAGGCGCGACCGCGTCCACCGCGCGCGGGACGCGCAGGGCGAGGTCGCCGTTGTCGATGCGGATCGCATCGTCCTCTTCGGTCACGCGGATCGACGTCTCCGGAGCGGCGTCGGCATTGCCGCGTTCGAGCGCCAGCTGCGCGCCCGCGGAGAGCGTCACCGCCGCCAGTCCAACCGGGTCGTCGTCGGCCAGGTCGGACGGAAGCGCGGGCGCGACCTGGACCGGCACGGCCCCGCCGGAGAGGGTGTCCCGCGCCACGGGGGCGAGGGCGGGGTCGACGGGGAGGACGGCGTGCTCGTAGCCGACGCCGAGGATGTCGGCAAACGCATTCGGTGCGCGGGAGGCCATGGCGGTCACGTTCTCCTTCACGGGTGGGGCGGGCCGGACGGTTGCGGCGGAGCGCGGCGCCCGGGGGCGACCCGGAAAGCGATTGCGGTCGCCGGCTCCGCGGCCGGGCGGCCGCTTACCAGTCGTTCGTCTCGGTCAGGCTGAGGAACCACTGCGCGCCGGTCTCGAGGACGAGCACGTTCTCGCCCTTCTGCAGCGTGACCGGCAGGCGTTCCTTGCCCGCATGGTAGCCGGTCCAGCCGTCGGCCGCAAACACCTGTTGGCCGTTCAGCCAGGCGGTCTGCAGGTGGCCGCCGGTGTTGAGGTACACGGTGCGCTCCTCGGGACTGGTGACCACGGCGCGGGCGAGGTAGCGCTTCGCCGGACCGGCCAGGTCCTGCAGGGAGAGGGCAAAGCCGCGCCGGCGCACCTGGTCGGACCACCAGCTCTCCAGCGGTTCGGTTTCCGGCAGGCGCAGCTCGGCCCAGGTGTCGTCCGGCCGGACGGCGGCGACGGTCCCGGCGGTGAGGGCGGGCTCGTCCTTCGTGGCCGCGCGGATGCGCCAGGGGCTTACCAGCCCCGGCAGCGTCTCGACGACCAGGGTTTCCGGCACCGGGACGTCCGGGTGCCCGAGCGCATCCAGCACCGCGCGGGCCATCTGCCGGTGGCCGGCGTAGTTGGGGTGGACGTGGTCGACCTCGATCACCTCCAGGCCGCCTTGCCGCGCGCGGTCCATGACGGTGTAGACCTCCGCCACGTCGAGGCCGAACGCCTCCGCGAGGCGGCGGAGAACGGCGTTGTAATCGGCCAGCGCTTCGTCCTCTTCGCGCTTCTTTTCGCCCAGGACGCTGGTGGTCATGACGAGCACCGGCACGCCTTCGTCGCGCAGGCGCTCCAGGATGGCGCGGACCTTGGCCTCGTAGGCGTCGAGCGGAACGTCGCGCAACACGTCGTTGATCCCGACGCTGAGCGTGACGAGGTCCGGCCGGTGGACGAGCACGTCGCGATCGAGCCGCGCGGCCATCCCCGCGGCCGTGTCGCCGCCGATGCCGGCGTTGATGACGGTGGGGGCGGGCAGACCCGCTTCGGCGAGCGCCTGGCGGACCAGGAGCGGATACGTGAAACCATCGGTGATGGAGTCGCCGAGAAAGACGATGCGTTCGGGCACGGTGGTCTCTCCGGAATGGTCGCCGGCGCAGCCGACCGGCCCGGCGGCGATGGCGAGCAGCAGGCACAACAGCGCGGCACAGGACTGGCGACGGGCGGTACGCATACACATCAGGTGATCCCTTTCTTGGGCGATGTGTCAAGGAAAAGCGTCGGGGTGCGGCAGGAGTGCGTCGCGGCCACGCGCTACGGATATCCCCACAGCGACTGATATCCCGCGACATGGCCGTCGTTGAAGCCGTAGTTGCGGTAGTGGACGACGTTCGGTGTCTGGTTGGCGAAGCCGAGCTGGACGAAGGGGTTGTGCGGCGAGTAGGTGTGCGCCACCGGGCCCGGCATGGTCTGCACGTTGGTCGGGCAGTCGATGAGTTTCCAGACGCCTTCCACCCTGCGGTCCGGATCGCTGTTCCGGTAGCCGTAGGTCAGGCGGACGTTGTCGACGCGAAAACCGTCGTAGAGGGCGAGCGGATTGGACCAGGTATTCCCGACGTAGCCGTTGGCCCCGGGGCCGTTGTAGCTGAAGAACGGCACGAACTGCGGGCTGGTGCCGTCGGGCAGATTGCCGAGGTTGGGCTTGCGTGGCGACCAGGTCCAGCCGTGCTGCTGCGTACCGCCGATGTCGTTGTTGCCGAACGCCGAGGTGCAGGCCACGCCGGCGTAGCCGTCCGCGTAGCGCCCGTCGAGGAGCAGCTTGGCGTACGGGTAGCCCCCGTTAACGTCGACGCACTGCGCGCCGGTCCAGTACCCCGACCCGCCGTTGTAGCCGTCGATGGTGTACTGGTACGGATTGCCGCCGGCGTCGTTGATGGCCCAGTTGCTGGAGAAGCGATGGTGCGGCAGTGCGTCGAAGTCATTGGCGTAAACGGTGAGGGCGAGCAGGTATTGTTTCTGATTGCTGGAGCAGCTGATCCGGTCTGCCGCCTCCACCGCTTCCTGCAGCGCCGGCAGCAGCAGCCCGGCCAGGATGCTGATGATCGCGATCACCACCAACAGCTCCACGAGGGTGAAACCGCTGCGCCCTGGGAAAGCAATGGGGGCGGCCTGTTTCGCCCCGGCTCTGTGGATGTCGGTTCGCCAACGCATGGTTCTCTTCTCCGCACCGCCGGGTGGCAACCGGTCCCGGGTTGCTCCGACCCGTCGTGGTGATGCCCGGTGCCGCCCGGGAGAAAGTTGCCCCATGATTCAGTACACTTCCACCTCGCTCAGCCCCTCCGGGACGCTGTCGCCGCGGTAGACCTGGACGCCCAGCAGGTCGCGTGGGGTTCCGTCGAGCGGGAAGAGGCGCCAGAACTGGTCGTTCTCCACGGCCCCGGCCAGTACGCGGCCGGTATTGGCATAACCCGGGCCCTCGGCCGCGAACTCGGTGAAGACGCCGATGTTGTTCGCCGTTTCCGACTGCTTTGCGCGCAGATCGTAGACGGCGACGAAGCGCGCCTTCACCGGCTCGGGGAACGCAACGGTCCACCAGAGCCCACGGTAGCTGTCCTTCGCGTCGGTCATCCACTTCAGCTTGCCGAACTGGAAGCGCTTGCCGTCGACCACCTTGAGCGGGGGCGCCGGCACGTTGAGGAAGGGGCCGCTCACCTGGTCGGGATCGGGGTTCCAGGCGTAGAAGAGGCAGTCCTTCATCTTGCCGTGGAGCGCCGCGCCGCCGCCCTCCAGTTCGCCGATACCGATGTCGAGGTCGTCCCCGATCCCCATGTCGTCGTCATCGTCGCCGAGGAGGTCGGCCGCACCGGCGCCGCCCGAGTCCGGCGGGCGGACGTAGGCGACATTGGCGCCCGGCCAGCGGAGCGACCAGAGCGAGAGCGCCGCGATCTCGACCGGCCCGTCGGCCGTCACCGTGACGCGGACGTCGGGGCCGCGCACGGGCAGGTCCACCACGCGCCAGGTCGGGGTGGGGAGGTCGAGCTCGAACGTGCGCTTGCCGTCGCCGCCCTCGGTGGTGACGCGGAGGGCGTTGTTGCCTTCCGGCCGGCGATAGACGAGGTGAAGGAACGCCTCCTTCGCGTTGCCGTCGAGGCGGGCCTCCCCTTCGAACGGGTGCCAGGTGTGCCCGAGGGCCGGCCGTCCCGCGCCGGCCGGCTGCCAGGCGGCGAGCCGCTCCGCGCCGAGGTGGGCCTTCGCGAGCGCAAGCGTGCCGGGATCGCGATAGTCCAGCGGCGCCGGCAGGGGCTTGAACGCTTCGGCTTTCGCGAGCGCGTGCGTCCCCGCGTCCGCGACCGCTGCGAGGTCCGTGCGCCAGGTTTCGGTCCCCGCTGCATCGAGCCCGACGAGGACGCCGTCGCTGGTGGCCACCACCGCCCGGTCCGATCCCGCCGCGGCCACCACGCTGTCGATGCCGCCGGGCTCGGTGCGCCAGCGCTCCCTGCCGTCGGGGTCGAGCGCGACGACCACGCCCCCCCGGGTGCCCACCAGGACCTGCGGCCCGTCCGGGAGGAGGGCGACGGAGTGGACGTTCGGGATGGCGACGGGATGGAGCGTCGCCGCCTGTTCGGTGACCGCGGCCAGGTGGACGGCTCCCGCCATGGCAAAAACGGCCAGCCGCCCATCGGGGCTCTGGACGACGCCGACCCCGCCCTTGATGCTGCTCAGCCGATCCCCGTGCCCGACGGGAACGCCGATCGGTTCTTCCAGGAGGATCCTGCCGTCAGGCGCGACGATGCAGGCGCGGCCCGCGCAGTCGGCGAAGGCGACGACGCCGTTGGCCGCGACGCTGCCGAAGGGGCGCGCGAAAGCATACCTGCCGTCGTTGTCCGCTTCGCCCCGCAGGCCCCAGAGCCGCCGGCCGGTCTGCGTGTCGACGAGCACGGTCTCGCAGGCGTAGGGCGCGAACTGCGGCGTCCCCATCCCGCCCATGCGCGGGCGCGTGTCGAGCGTGGCGAGGACATAGCGGCTGTCCGGCGACCAGGTGACGCCCACCGGCCAGCGGGGATTGCGCACCTCCCACCGGTGGCGGACGTGGGGCAGGTCGTCGTAGCGTTGCCAGCCGGCCGGGTCGGCCAGCGGTCCGGTGAGAAAGCCGCTCAGGCGTCCCAGCGCGGCGTGTGCCCCGTCCGGCGCGACCGCAAAGGCCTGCCGGTGCTCCGGCGGGAGGTGGCTGGTGTCGCCCGCATAGGCCACCAGCGAACCGACCAGCCCGTCCGGTCCGACGCCCTGCAGCAGCAGCTCGTAGGCGGTTGGATAGTGCCAGCCCGGGTGGCGGGCGGTGATCCGTCCCGCCACGCCCCAGACGCGCCCGGTGCTGTCCATGTGTGCGTCGCGGTGGAGGTCGTCCGGGACGCGGTGGCTGCCGGTGACGGCGCCGTCGGGGCCGACGAAGACGAGGTTGTCCTGCTTGCCGGTCAGGAAGACGGCGGTGCCCGCCGGCGACGCGAGCAGCCGCCGGATCCGGCGGGTCGGGATGTAATTGCGGTACGGTGTGGGGACTGCTGCCTCGGCCTCGCCTTTTGCGGCGAGGGTCCACTCGCCCGGGTTCGCCTCGGTCCCGGCGATGGCGTCGGCCGGGGTGTCCGCTCCGTCGGCGTGGGCGAAGGCGGCCGCGAGGCGTTCGGCTCCGCGTGTGTAGCCGTCGTCGTCGTGTGCGCCGATCACCACGGCGTGCCGGTCGGCCAGGAAGGGGCTGAAGAGGGTGAGGAGGCGCGCTTCGCCCCGCGCGGGGAGGCTGGGCGTCGGCAGCCAGGGGCTCACCGCCCGCAGGCTCTCGGCCAGGCGCCCGCCGGAGAAGAGGACGCAGTCGGCCCCCACCATGTAGGGCGGATCGATGGCGCCGTAGCCTCCGCGCTCGGGAACGTGCACCGCCTTCTCTTCGTCGATGTAGGGCGTCAGGTCGATGCGGTAGCCGATGAGTTCGCCGCGTTCGATGCGTTCCAGGCGGGCGCGGTCTTCCGCGCGGGGAAACCACCGCAGCGGGTGCGGGGCGAAGGCCTCCGGCGGGACCGTCCAGACGCGCACCTCGCGGCCCCGTGCGCGGACGGCTTCGGCGAGGCGGTCGGCCTCGGCCTGGCGCGCTTCCTGGCCGGGCTCCAGCAGGATCCAGACCGGCCCCGCGCGCCGAACGAAGGTGCGCAGGTGCGCCGCGTTGACGACGTGGACCGGTTCGACCGGTTCGACCGCGACCGGCTCGGTGGCCGTCACTGGCACGGTGAGCGAAGCGGTCCGGCCGGTGAGGAGTTCCTGCGCGTCCACCGTCCACGCGCCCGCCGCGTCGAGAACGGGGAGGCGGTAGGTGAGTTCGTCGCCGGCGGCGTAGTAGCGCGTCTGGCGCACCGCGCCGGCCGGGTCGCGCAGCGTGAAGCGCATCGGCGCCGCGCCGAGATCGCTTCCGTCTTCGGCGGTCACCGCAGCCGTGTAGGCGACGCGGCCTCCCGCGACGATGGTTCCTTTCGCCCGGACGGTCACCGCCGCCGGCGGGGAGGGCAGGAGCGCGAGGAGAGTGGCCGGTTCGTTGACGAGCGGGACCGTCACGCCGGTGCGCCCGTCGGCCGGTGTCGTGTCCAGCGTCTCCTGCGTGGCGAGGTTGCGGACCGTCCAGCCGGTTCCTTCCAACGAAATCTGCAACGCGTCGGCCGGCTTGAAGTGCGCCCAGTGCGTGCCCGCCGGATCGGCGATGACCGCGACGTAGCGGATCGGTCCCACCGTGGTCCCGAGCGCAAGGCCCTGCTCCGGATCGGTAGTGGCGAAGCGGGGCGCCCCCGCCGCGTCCAGGGCGTCGGTCAGCGGTTTGCGCCACGTGCCGAGGAACTGCGTCCACATGTCTCCGTGGCTGTCGGGACGGAACCCCGAGAGCTGCCAGATGTTCCGGAGCGGAGGGTCGAGGACGGTCGCGCCCTCGGGGACGAAGTCGCTGTCGCCGGTCGCGACGATGCGCCCGCCCCGCGCCGCGAACTCGGCCAGCATCTTCTCGGTCTCCGGCGCGAACGGGGCCTGCTGGCGCGCGATGAAGAGAACGCGCAGATCGTCGGGCAGTCCGGATTCCTGAAAGCGCTCTTCCGGCAGGAGCACCGGCGGCGCGCCGAGCCGCGTGAGGTGGTAGTAGAGCGCGTGGTAGGTGTAGTACGCGCGCCCGTCCAGCACCTTCTGCCCCAGCGTGGTGAGGATGCCGAAGCGGCGGTCCGGCGTCGCGTGGCGGCGGATGGACGCCACCTGCTGCAGGAAGCGGACGGCCCGGCCGCGCTGCTGGAGCGTCCGCCAGCCCTGGTCGGCCTGCATCGGTGCGCCGCCGCCGCCGAGGCCGCGCACGAAGGCGTGGAGCAGGCTCTTCGGCTGCGTCTCGCTCGAAAGGCCCCAGTCGACGGTGATCCAGACCGGGTAGCCCGGGCGCTCGGCGCGGGCCCAGTCGGTGGTGAAGGCGGCGGACATCGGCCAGACGCCGTAGTCGGTGTAGCTCTCGTAGCAGCTGGCGTCCATGCCGGCGAAG
>CAZKKD010000096.1:0-11230 GCA_964553265.1 uncultured Planctomycetales bacterium
CGAGGTCGTTGCTGTCGAGGACGCAGTCCTGGACCACCTGGTTGTCGCGGAAGACGTGGGTCTGGCGCAGGAGCGCGTCGACGAGGGTGGTCTTGCCGTGATCGACGTGGGCGATGATGGCGACGTTGCGAAGGTCGTCGCGGGTGCGTTCGGTCATGGGGTGAACGGTTCCTCGGGCAGCGGCGCGCCGGCCGGGCGCGCGGACTCTCAAATCTCGGGTGTCGCGGATGCGGCGCATCCCCTCCCCGCACGAGCGGGAAAACGGAGCGTTATACCCGAAGGGGCGGCCGGATGCAACGGGAGAAGGGGGGAATCGGCGCGGTTCCGTGTGCGCGCACACCGGGGCGCAGGGGCCGGGGCGGGGCGGTCAGATGAGCAGTTTGACGGCCGCGACGGCGGCGAGGCCGATCATGAGGCGGCGGAAGGGGGCCTCCGGGATGCGCTTGACCGTGAAGATGCCGACGATGGCGCCGACGGCGATGGCGGGGACGATGGCGAGGTCGAGCGCGGCGGTCCGGGTCGTGATGGTCCCCCAGACGAAGATGTGCAGCGGCACCTTGATGAGGTTGACGATGGCGAAGTACCAGGCCCCGGTGCCGATGTAGCTGTACTTCGGCAGGCGCATCGCCAGGAGGTAGAGCGCCATGACGGGGCCGGCCGCGTTGCCGACCATGGTGGTGAAGCCGCCGGCGATGCCCATGACCGCGGCGAACCACCACCGCTCCGGCGGCCGTGCGGCGTCGCCCAGCCGCTCGCGCCAGACCATGATGGCCACGCCGGCCAGGATGGAGACCGCCATGATCTGCCGGAAGACGGTCTCGTCCACGCGCTTGCCCACGAGCAACCCCACGCCGAGCCCCACCAGCGCCCACGGCAGGAGCCGCAGCACGTGCCGCCACTCCGCGTGGCGGTGGTAGTAGCGGATGGCGAAGAGGTCGCCCGCACAGAGCATGGGCAGGACGATGCCGGTGGAGGGGCGCGCGCCGAAGACCTCGGCCATGAGCGGCACCACCAGGATGCCGACGCCGGCGATGCCGGTCTTGGCGAAGCCGACCAGGAGCGCGCAGACCACCACCACGGCCCAGTCGGCCTGCGTCAGCTCGAAACTCTCCAGCAGTGCGAGCATGGGGTCGTCCTCTTCGTTGCCGGGGGCCGCCTCGGCGCCGCGTTGCTGCCCTGCGGCGCTTCGGTGCAGACCGCCCGCGGACGCGTCGGGGGAGGGCGTGCGCCCCGGGGCGGGCAAGTCGGGAGGCAGGCGGCCTGGCACGGCGGACGCGGGTGGGCCGCACCCGTTCGGGACGGAGTCGGCCGCCGGGGGGGCGGGCGGCCGGGCAGATGGCGGTTGCGTTGCGGCCGCGTGGGGCTACACTGGGCCCCCTGCCGGGCGGCCGGACGGGGGGGCGGACGTGGCCGGCCGGACGCGGGGACCCGCCCGTCAGGCGGACGCGCGCCGCGCCCAATTTTTCGAGCGCCCCTGCGAGGACGAACTGCCATGATGCGCACCCATACCTGCGGCGACCTGCGCGCCGCCGACATCGACGCCACCGTCGCCCTCTGCGGCTGGGTCCAGACGCCGCGCGACCACGGCGGGGTCATCTTCGTCGACCTGCGCGACCGCTACGGGATCACGCAGATCGTCTTCGACCCGGACGAAATCAGCGGGCAGATGGAGACCGCCGAGGCGCTCCGGCGCGAGTGGGTGGTCCGCGTGGAGGGCCGCGTCGCGCCGCGTCCGGCCGACATGGCGAACCCGAAGCTCGATACCGGCGAGATCGAGGTGCGGGTCCAGACGCTGGAGGTGCTGAGCCGCGCGCAGACGCCGCCGTTCGAGCTGGACGCGCATTCCGACGAGAGCGGTGAGGAGCTGCGGCTGCAGTACCGCTACATCGATCTCCGCCGGCCGCGCATGCAGGAGGCCTTCGCCGCGCGGCACCGGGCGCTGCAGGCGGCCCGCCGCAGTCTGGACGCGCAGGGCTTTCTGGAGATCGAGACGCCCATTCTCGCCAAGTCGACGCCCGAGGGGGCGCGGGACTACCTGGTGCCGAGCCGGGTGCACCCGGGCAGCTTCTACGCGCTGCCGCAGAGCCCGCAGATCTTCAAGCAGATCCTCATGGTGGGCGGCTTCGACCGTTACTTCCAGATCTGCCGCTGCTTCCGCGACGAGGACCTGCGCGCCGACCGCCAGCCGGAGTTTACCCAGATCGACCTGGAGATGAGCTTCGCCGATCCGGAGGACGTCTACGCGGTGGTGGAGCGGGTGATGGCCGAGATGTTCGCCGCCGCCATCGACTTCACGCTCGAGACGCCCTTCCCGCGGATGCCGTATGCGGAGGCGATGGCGAAGTACGGCACCGACAAGCCGGACCTCCGCTTCGGGATGGAGCTGGCGGACGTGAGCGACCTTGTCGGGGACTGCGACTTCAAGGTCTTCACCGGCGCGCTGGAGAAGGGCGGCATCGTCAAGGCCGTCGCCGGCCCCGGCATGCACGCCTACAGCCGCAAGCAGATGGACGATCTCACCAAGCTCGTCGCCATCCACGGCGCGAAGGGGCTGGCCTACATCAAGATTGACGAGGCCGGCGAATACGGCGGCCCCATTGTCAAGTTTCTCGGCAAGGAGACCATCGACGCCATCGCCGAACGCGTCGGCGCCCGGCCCGGCGACTGCATCATGTTCGGGGCCGACCGCGCGTCGGTGGTCAACCCGTCGCTGGCGCTGTTGCGCAACCATCTCGGCCGTGAGCTGGGGCTGTACGACCCGAAGGTCTTCCACTTCGTCTGGATCACCGAGTTCCCGCTCCTGGAGTGGAACGAGGAGGAGAAGCGCTGGGACTCGAGCCATCATCCCTTCACCATGCCGCACCCGGGCGATCTGCCGCTCCTCGACCGCGTGGGGGATGACCACGATCTCCTCATCCGGTCGAGCAGCTACGACCTGGTCCTGAACGGCGTGGAGGTGGCCAGCGGCAGCATTCGTATTCACGACAGCGAGGGGCAGGGGAAGGTCGCCCGCGCACTGCAACTGACCGAGGAGGACATCCGCGAGCGCTTCGGCTTCTTCGTCGACGCGCTGAAGTACGGCACCCCGCCGCACGCTGGCATCGCCCCCGGATTCGACCGGCTCGTGGCGATGATGCTCGGGTACGAGAACATCCGCGAGGTGATCGCCTTCCCGAAGACGCAGAAGGCGATGTGCCTGATGACCGAGGCGCCCGGCGCGGTGAACGAGCGCCAGCTCCGCGAGCTCGGCATCGCCGTCCGCGGCGGTGCGCCCGGGGGCGGCGCATGAGCGACCCCGCACCGGACGAATCGCCCGTTGCGCCCGGATCGCACGCCCCCGACGACCCTCTGCCGCCGGAGGTGACCTGGGTCCTGCCCGGGGAGCGGCCTGCCTGGTGGCGGACCGTGCTCCGGGAGGCGGGGCTCCTGGCGGCGGCGGTCTTTCTGGTGCTCCTGGCCAGCGGGCTTCTGGGCGGGCTGGGCGGGCTGACGTGGCGGTCGCTCGACGGCGGCGGGCGCCCCGGTGCGTGGACGCCCCCCGCGGGCGGGTCGGGCAGTGCCGCGGCGGAGGACCTGCTCCGCTGGGCCGAGCGGCTGCGCCGGAGCGCAAGCCGCGAACCGGGCGCTCTCCTGGCCGCGGCAGGGGCCTTTCTGGAAGCGAGCCGCGGGCTGGACCCGCCGCGCGACCGGCTGGTGCGGCAGGAAGCAATCACCACCGCCGGGCGCGCATGGGACCTCCATGTGGAGGCCTCGGGCGGCGCCCCGCCGGAGCCGGTCATCCCGTCGCGGTCGTATCTGCTGCGCAAACAACAGGCCTACGTCTACGCCGAAGCCGGCCGGGAAGCCGAGGCCCGGGCCATCTACGACGAGCTCCTGGCGGCCAATGCCGAGGGGGAGACCTACCTGCGGGCGTACCTCCTCAACAATGCGGCCTGGTTGCTGCTGACCGCCAAGCGCACCGACCTGCGGGACCCCGGGCGGGCGATGGCGCTGGTGCGCACCGCCGTCAAGCTGCATCCGGACGCGAGCCGTTCGGCGACAATACTGGACACGCTGGCCCTGGCGCACTATACTGCGGGGGACGTCGACCGCGCGGTGACCGTGCAGCGGCGCGCCCTGGCCCATGCGAATCCGTCGGAGCTCCCCGCTCTCATCGAGAGCTACGATCGATTCGTCGCATCGCAGGAGGAAGACCCTGCCCATGGAGATGCGGATTGACGACCAGCCAGACCTGTTGCGCGTCCGTCTGTCCGGGTCCTTCGACGAACTGGCGACCGACTGGTTTGACGTCATGCAGGGGCGGGTGGCCCGGTCGCCCGTGGACATCCTCTTCGATCTGAACGACGTCACCTACATCGACAGCAAGGGCCTGGGCGCGCTCTTCGCCTTCACCAAGCAGGTGGAGGACGTCGGGCGCAAGACGTTCTTCTGCTCGCTCTCCGCGCCCGTGCGCGAGGTGTTCGAACTGGCGGGCCTGGAGCACATCCTGCGGGTGCACCCGGACGAATCCGACGCCCTGCGGGCCATCGAGCATTGCCGCGCCCTCCGGTCGCGGGATACGGACAACGCATAAGCGCCCATGCGGCGCGCCGGCGACGGCGCGCGGGGCGACAGGCACCGAGGCGCACATCCCATGCCGTACTACTATCTGCTCGACAATCGCCTGGAAGGTCCGGTCCGCAGCGCGGAGCTGAGCCGGCTGGCGCGGCACGGGGTGATCGAGGAGGAGACGCCGGTCTGGAACCCGTCCCAGGAACACTGGATCCCGGCGAGCGCGGTCATCATGTCCGACACCGACCCGGACCTGATGCAGTTCGACGACACCGCCATCCTGACGAGCCAGGCCTTTGCCGCCCAGTTCGACGCCGCCGACCTGCCCCCGCCGCGCCAGCTCTTTGCGCTCCGGGTGGCCCGGGAGTGCGACTACCTGACCGCGACCCAGTGCGACGGCTGCACCGAGGAGCTCTTCCGCGGACAGGGCATCGAGGGAAGCGGGGTCACCGACGTGCTGGAGGCGCTGCGCCAGCGGGGGCTGATCAGCGTCGACCAGGCCGCCGACATCGAGATGCGCATGGCGGAGGACTTCGTGCCGGACCGCATCGGGGGCTACGAGATCCTGGAGGAGCTCGGCCGCGGCGGCATGGGCATCACCTACCGCGCCCGGCAGACCGCGATGGACCGCATTGTCGCGCTCAAGGTCCTCCTGCCGAAGTGGAGCGAGGACCTGGACTATATCTCCCGCTTCCAGCGCGAAGCGCGGATGGCCGCCCGCCTCAACCACGAGTACCTCGCCACCGCCTACGAGGTGGGGGAGGACAATGGGCGCCATTTTCTCAGCATGGAGTTCGTGGAGGGGCGGACCCTGGACGAGATTGTCGAGGAGTCCGGCCCGATCACCGAACCCGAGGCCATCGGCCTGATCCGGCAGGTCTGCGAAGCGCTGGACCACGCCCACGCCCACGAGGTGGTGCACCGCGACGTCAGCCCGAAGAACATCATCGTCAAGGCCGACGGCCGCATCAAGGTGATCGACATGGGGCTCGCCAAGAGCCTCGGGGTCGGCGGCAAGGAGAGCACCCTCACGAGCGAAGGGATGATCATCGGTACGCCGGCCTACATGTCGCCCGAGCGCGCCTGCGGGGAGGACGCGGTCGACATCCGCTCCGACATCTACAGCCTCGGCTGCGTCTTCTACGAGATGCTGACCGGCGAGCCGCCCCTGGTGGGCGAGACCAAGTACGAGACCATTACGCTCCACATCAACAATCCCGTTCCGCCGGTCAAGGACCTCCGCCCCGGCGTGAGCGACGTGGCCGCGCACGTCATCCGGCGCATGACCGCCATGCGCCCCGAGGACCGGTACCAGACCCCCGCCGAGGTGCTGGAGGGGCTTGCCGAAGATCCGGAAGAGGCGCGCCGCGCCCTCGAGGACGCGGAGGAGACGCCGCCGGTCAGCGAGCAGCTGGCCGGCTGGGCCGGCGACGGGGCGGTGGAGGTGCGCCTCACGGTCGGTGAGCGCGAGTACCTGCACGCGATCGCGCAGAAGCTGGACGGCGTGCTCGAGGCCCGCGATGCGGACCCCGAGTTCCGCGGGTACGCGCGGACGCTCCGGGCCGGGCTGGTCAGCAACGCCTTCGACCAGGGCTGCCGCAATGTCTCCAGCGGCCTGGTGCGCGTGCACATGGAGATGAACGAGGCGTTCTTCCGGATCGAGGTGATCGATCCCGGTCCCGGCTTTGCCGCACAGGAGGTGCTGGACCGCATCAAGCACGAGCCGCTCGACCGCGAACGGCAGCGGGGCCTCTTCCAGATCATCGGGATCGCGGATCTGCTGGAGTACTCGCGCCGCGGGAACCACGTCAAGGCGGTGCTCTACCGCAAGTCCGCCGGCAGCGGCGTCTTCACCCACGAGGCGAAGGGCATCACCTACGTCGAGATCAAGGGGAAGGGCGACCTCGCCCTCGCCGAGGCCTTCCGGCGCTGGGTGGAGACCTATGCGTTGCCGAAGCCGCTGCGGATCTGCCTCATGGTCCGGACCGACTGGGTCTCCTCCATGTTCGTCGGCACCATCGGCAAGCTCCAGTCCAAGGCCGAGGAGAGCGGCAGCGCCCTCAGCGTCTGGGTGGAGCACCGGAGCTGCTACCGGATCATGCAGCAGCTCGGGGTCACCTCGTTCGTCCACATCTACGATTCGCTGGAATCCGCCGAACTCGCCCTGCGGTACAAGACGCTCCGCGAACCCGATGCGCCCGCCGCGGCCCTGGACGCGGGGGCGGCCGCCGTCGGCGATGCCTCTTCCACCACCGACGAAGCGCTGCCGGAAAGCGCGCCCGTCCGGCGCACCCCGCCGCCCCGCCGCCGCAGCGCGTCCACCCGCCGCAACCATCGACAGCGCCCGCCGGCCCGGCGTACGAAGGCGACGGAGGACGCCGGCGGTCTGATCGGCCGCATCCGCGGGATCTTCAAGCGATCCGATGAGGACGGTCCCGTTCCTGTCGACGAGGCCGCGGACCCGGCCGACGTCTCCGACGAGACCGAGCGCATCGACGAAGACGACCCTATCCACCCCTCCGCCGACGCCTGAGGCGTTTCGCGGGGGCCGCTCCACCCCTCTCTGCCTCCGCTGCCAATCACCGCGGTTGTACCGTGGCGACTACCCGATCCGGCCGGTTCTGCCGTTGCGGGCCGGCAGGAATTGCCGGCTGATTCCGGCTCCCTGCCGGAAAACCTTTCCGCCAGCCAGCCCCTCACACCTGGAAAGATGCGGCCCGTGATGGTGGGTTCGCTGTTGCTGAAGGGCCTGTAACCCGTTTGCAGTCAGCGGGTTGCGAAAATCCTGGATCCTGTTTCGCGTCTCGAACGGCCGTGTGGCACACTTGTTGGGAATCTCGCCGGAGAGATGCAGTGCCGTGCGTGACGGCCACAGGAAGCAAGGGAGACAGGGACCGGCGTCGAACAGGCGCGCGACGGACCCCGCCGCAGTCCCGGCCTGAGGGAACAGGTCCGGGGGTCGACGGTCCGGCGCATGGGCGGGACGGCCGTACCCCGGGAGAGGTGCGGCACGCTCAAGGACGAGACGAGGTTATTCAGGAGGAATTCCCATGTCGCTTACCATCAACCACAACATCTCCGCGCTCAACACCCAGCGCAACCTGGAGCAGTCCAACCGCTCCCTTGCCAAGAGCCTGCAGAAACTCTCCAGCGGGTACAAGATCAACGTCGCGGCCGACGACCCTTCCGGCCTCATCATCAGCGAGCAGCTCCGCAGCCAGACCGAGGGGCTGCAGCGTGCCATCCGCAACTCACAGGAGGCCTCCAACGTCATCGGCATCGCCGAGGGCGCGCTCATCGAGATGAACGAGATCCTCCGTTCGCTGCGCCAGCTGGCCGTGCACGCGGCCAACAACGGCGTCACCGCGCCCGAGCAGATTCGCGCCGACCAGGCGGAGGTGGACAGCTCCATCCAGACGCTCAACCGGATCGCGAGCACCACGAAGTATGCCGACCAGTTCCTTCTCAACGGCTCGAAGGGCATCGTCTTCGAGCGGACGACCGTGGTCGACGATACGATGGATCACGAGCTCTTGAACATCAGCCAGACGCGCCTCGACCAGATCTTCAAGCGCGAGGACGTCTCGATGACCGTCACCTTCAACGGCATCGACACCACCACGCAGCCCGACTACACCCAGGAGGCCCGACGGGCCTACTTCGAGACCGACGACAGCATGGCTCTCGCCGACATCGACCAGGACAAGCTGACCGAGCGCCAGCGCTTCATCCTCACCGGGACCCGGGGGTCGCGCGTCTTCAACTTCGGCCGCGATACCGATCTCGGCTCCATCGTCAATGCCATCGACAACGTCCGCGATTCCACCGGCGTGGGTGCGCAGCTCATCTTCAGCCAGGACGTGGCGCCCGTCTCCGCGGTGGGGAACACCGATCTTACCGCCAGCTTCGACCGCGCGGTCGGGGACGTGGAGGTGTACAACGCCAACTGGAACTCGGCCAACCCGAAGATCTCGCAGGTGACGCTCGACACGAACGCCAACATCGACCAGCGCCTCATGTCGGGACGGAACCTGGACGGGCACGGGCGGGTGTACGCGAAGGTGGTGGACCTCAACGACGCCGGCGGCGGCCTGGGCAACGCGACGCTCTACCTCTACAAGGACGCCGCCTGCACCGTGCGCGTCGGCGTGGCCGAGTGCGCCACGGCGGCCGGTCCGGTGACGACCCGCAACTTCACCGCGGCGGAGGGCTCGGGCCTGCTGGACGACGACATCCTCATGACGGTCGACTATTCGCAGGCCGCGCTCGACGACGTCTACACCATGAGCTTCGCCGGCCTGGAGATGAACACCGGCGCCGCCGAGGACGGGATGGACGTCACCAACCTCAACTTCAACAACCTGGAGGTGAGCAACGGCGACAGCCTCATCAGCGGCGTGGAGCTCGGCCGCAACACCGACATGAACGGCCACCTCTACTTCGAGGCGACCGGCGACTCCGACAACCGGACGATCAACGTCTACAAGGATTCGGACATGGATCTGGAGGACCTGGTCGCCACGGGCACCGCCGACCTGTCCGCCGCCGCCACGGGGCGGCTCTCCGGCCGCCTGAAGGAGACGGAGATGGAGGACGGCGCCATGTCCGGCATCAACGCCACGCTCAGCTTTACCGGCAACCTGGGCGCCGCCGGCACCCCGCTCGGGGACGAGATCGGCAGCATCCAGTTCGACAAACAGGGCATCCGCCTCTACAGCACCGAGTACGGGTCGGAAGAGTACCTCCGCGTGCAGAACCAGGAGGGTTCGCTCTGGAGCTACTACCGCACGCCGGACGATGCCAACTACTCGATGATCGACGAAGGGGCCACCATCCAGCAGACCGGGGCCGATGCGGTCGTCAGCATCAACGGTTCGCCGCTCTCCACCACCGGCCTGGTGGGCAACATCTCCACGCAGGACTACTCCGGCAAGCTGCAGTTCCAGGAGGGCGCCCTGGGCGAGACGCGCATCGCCGCGGCCGGCTATGACGTCGGCGGCATCTACAGCCGGGCCGGCGCCATGCAGGCGGTCACCGATGCGGCGACGCCGTCGCTCACCAACACCTACACCTACGCCACCAACGCCCGCCACGTCACGACCGAGATCCTGGGCGAGTTCATCGGCGGGATGCAGTACCAGCTCGCCGAGACCGACGGCGACCAGTCGCGGACCGTCTACGGCATCCCCAGCATGGCGGTGGCCAACCTCGGACGCTTCGAGTTCGAGGGCACGACCTACACCCTCCAGGACGTCATGGGCGGCGGGGACGCCAGCCTGGCCCGCGACCCGATCATGTCGATGCGCGTCGTCAACCAGGCCATCGAGGACGTCAGCAGCCTCCGGGCCCGCCTGGGTGCGTTCCAGAAGAACATGCTCCAGACCAACATCAACAGCCTCAATGTCGCGGTGGAGAACATCACGCACACCGAGTCGGCCATCCGCGACGCCAACATGGCGGTCGAGACCAGCGAGTTCACGAAGAACCAGATCCTCGTCCAGGCCGGCACCGCGATGCTGGCCCAGGCCAACACCGTGAGCCAGAACGTGCTGCAGCTGCTCGGCTGAACCACCGCCCCGGGCGGGCGCGCACGCCGCCCGGGACGACAACCCGATGGGCGCCTTCACCGGGGCCGGACCGCCTTTTCCTCGCCCACAGGGTCCGGTTTCCGGTGTTTTTTTGTTTTCCGCCGCCGCTTGCCCCGGACGCGTCGAGGGTCTACAATACGGTTCCCGGGCCCCGGTGCGCGTCCGCGCCCCGCCCGGCCGAGGAGCCGAACCGATGGGCGAACAGCGCATTCTCCTGGTCGAAGACGACGCCGGCATGGCGCAGATGCTGGTGGCCTACCTGGGCCGCAAGGAGTACCAGGTTACCCCGGTTGCCGATGGCGAGCGTGCGCTGAAGATGCTGACCGGGCCGGAACCGTTCGACCTGGTCGTCTCGGACATCCGCATGCCCGGCGCCAGCGGGATGGATGTGCTCCGCGCCGCCCGCGACCAGGAGGACCCGCCCACCGTCGTCCTCATGACCGCCTACGCCAGCGTCGAGAATGTCATCGAGGCGATGGAGGCCGGCGCCTACGCCTACGTCCGCAAGCCGTTCATGGACCTGGATCACGACATCGGGCAGGTGATTGAGCGCGCCCTGGCCGAGCGCCGCCTGGCGGCGGAGAACCGCGACCTCGTCCGCAAGCTCAAGACCGTTTCCGCCCAGCTCTACAAGCGCAAGAAGGAGGTCGACAGCCAGCTCGAGATGGCCAGCCACATCCAGCGCAGCCTCCTGCCGGACGAGCTGGTGAAGATCCACAAGACGCTGGTGGCGACGCGGCGCTTTATCGGCGAGGAGCTGTCGGGCGACTTTTTCGACGCCATTCCGTTGCCGGACAACGCGGTCGGGCTGGTGGTGGGCCAGGCGCTGGGGCGGGACATTCCGGCCGCGATCCTCATGGCGTCCATCGCCGGGCACCTGCGGGAGCTTGCCCGGCGGTACGTCGATCCGATCCACGTCATCGCCCGCGCCAACGACGCCATCTACAGCATTCTCGAGCGCGGCTACGAGAATTTCGTGAGCGTCTTCTACGGGGTGATCAGCGGCGATCGGAGCAAGCTGGAGTACGCATGTGCGGGGCACCCGGCTCCCATTCACATTCGTTTCAGCCGCCCGCCCGACGCCCTGCCGC